>NZ_JAUEYJ010000011.1:0-246357 GCF_032489615.1 Bradyrhizobium sp. SZCCHNR1051
ATAACGACGTCTTTGTCGGCAGCAATCTTGATCTCGGCAAGCTGAACAGCATTCTTTGTTTCTTCCAGCTTGCTGGCGAGCTCGTCGCGCTCCTTCTCCACGTCTTTCAACGCTTCAGTTACTGCAAGCTTGCGCTCCACCTCGCCTGCATCGAGTTTGGCTTTGAGCTCCTGAATAACGACGTCTTTGTCGGCAGCAATCTTGATCTCGGCAAGCTGAACAGCATTCTTTGTTTCTTCCAGCTTGCTGGCTAGCTCGTCCCGCTCCTTCTCCACGTCTTTCAACGCTTCAGTTACTGCAAGCTTGCGCTCCACCTCGCCTGCATCGAGTTTGGCCTTGAGCTCCTGAATAATGACGTCTTTGTCGGCAGCGATCTTGATCTCGGCAAGCTGAACAGCATTTTTTGTCTCCTCCAGTTTACTGGCGAGCTCGTCGCGCTCCTTCTCCACCTCTTTCAATGCTTCGTTTACTGCAAGCTTGCGCTCTAACTCGCCTGCATCGAGCTTGGCCTTGAGCTCCTGAATAACAACATCTTTGTCGGCAGCAATCTTGGTCTTGGCAAGCTGAACAGCATTCAGTTTGTCTTGCTCGGCCAGTTCAAGGCGCTCGTGCAATTGCTGCTCGAACTCGCTGTCACGCACTTGCTTGAGAATATCAGCATAGCCTGCCTCATCAATCTTGAACGCCTTTGAACAATGAGGGCAGATAATCTCTCGCATTTTGCTATCCTAGGGCGACAAGGCTTGTGATTTTTCTACCGTCCGCTTGCCATTACGGCCTGAACTGCGATTTGAGCTAGAGCTATCTATGGCAAAAAGTCAGGCTCGTCCGAAAACGAGCGTGACTCGGGCAGCTAGCCCGCGCTGCGATAGGCCTTGCCTGATTGGGAGAATTGCGAATCAGCGCTACGCAATCTGGATTCAGAGCAGCAAACGGACCGGACGTGGAGTCATTTTTCCGCATCTCGGCGGCTTTTCCTCAGGCACGCCATGCCGCAGTAAGGTAGGTCACCTCGAAGGTAGTTACCGAGCTGGCCGATAATCCGTGAGTGTCGGAATGGCGGTTTAGCGGAGGCTCTACCATGAGCGACCACCTAGGACGCGAGGCCGCTGCGCTCGCGCCTCCATGGTCTGCAGCCTGTGCGCTCGCCGATCAGCACATCGACCCTGTTGAGGACCAATTGCAAATCCGCCTCAGTCAGGGCCGTGGAGCGATTGGCCTGAAGCGCAGCGATATCCCGGCGCAGACGAGCAACGACCTTGCGCGCGTGCTCGGTCTCCGCACGGACGGAGCTCAAATCCGCCATGCTCTAATCCTCCCATTTCTGGATTGCAGCAATAGAACATACAGAGAACGAAGAGTCCAGGCCCTTGCCGGCCCGTGGCCTGCGATCAGATGCTGGCGGGCCCCCCCTCGGAGAGCGCCATGCTCGAATACCTCAACCGCACCCAGTTGCTCCTTAAGGTCCGCGCAAAGCTTGAAGAGGAAGGTTTGGACCCGGAAGGCTTTGTAGTTGCGCCAAGCTGCGAACCCAGCGCAGAGGAAGGCGGCTGGACAATCCTTTCCACCTTGGACTTACGCCTTCCGCCTCACGAGCAACGAATGGTCATGTCGGTAAAGTCCGATCTTGGCAGAAGGCATCGCCTAAAGATCTAACCCATCACCAGCGCAGAGAGAGATTTCAAAATCAACTCCGAAGTTTTGCCAGCACCCAAATGCAAAAGTAAAATTAACGGGTGTACGTGCACCCACCGGGTGGTCTTGCGCTCTCCGTCCCGGCGACCTCACCGATGTCGCGGTGTCTTTAAGCGCGGGGGAGGGACCTCATACGGAATGGTTTGCGCCGTTAGGCACTATGCATCTAGAAAAGCATCAACATGGCTTTCATCCACCTTTGCACCCGTCTCAGACCTTGACTTAGTACGCAACGATACAACTCGGCTGACTATGCCAGCCAAAATAGCGGACTTGGCTCCTTTTTTCGCAGCAGTCGTCAGCACCTCTATCATTATTGCCGGCACTTTGATTGCATCCTCATTTTTCACGAGACCGTACCGCAACTTCACTGCACCGAGTTCTTCTTGATAGGTTTGATTTCCCATTTCCGCTTTCAGTACATCCTCAAGCACATTCTCAAAGCAGGCATATGAGTCCGCAACAACGGTAGCCGGGCTAAAGACAGAGCCAGCGTCTACACCGCTAAGTATCTGCAGGGCTCTATTTTGGTCCTGGTGATCGCCCTTGTCGCAATCCCATACTGCGAACGTCGGAATTTTCAGCTCCTTGAAGATTGCCAACGGCCTATCGAGATTCGTCTTTCCGTCGACAGGCAAAATGGCAATCCCGAGCGCCTCTAAATCGATACCTTCAAGGGCGGCGGCAGCTATGATCGCCGCGCGGTCACTTACCCCCTCGACAAGAACGACAGCGCCAGCAAAAAACCCTTCAGCAATTTCGGAGTTAATAATATGCAGACGGGCCTTCAGGCTTGCGGCCGTGAATGTTCCAGGAGCCTTGCCGTAAGCAACTTCGAGGCGCGAAGCCACTGTCGAAAGCTGGGAGGAGGTCAGAATGCACTCCTTTTGAGCACTACCTGCAATAGGGCTACGGCGCGCGAGACAAACTTCCTCAAATCGATCCATCGAAACGAAGAGTGACGAGTGAGTCGCGAAGAGAATCTGTGTCTGCCTTGCAACTCCCAATAACTTACCGGAGCTAAGCTGCGTTAGCACTTTCGCGAAGTGACGCTGCTTGGTTGGATGCTGATACAGTTCTGGCTCCTCAATTGCGAGGATAAGGCCCGGCAGAGTATAAGAACCAGGGGACTGCTCTGCAGGCGCCTCTGCGCTCTGTGGTTATTCGCCGGCTTCGCTTACTGGCGCGGTCGCAGATGCCGTTTCCGCCTCAGCCGACGTCGCTTTAGCTAGGTGCTGAAGTAGCGTGAGAATGAATGCCCGTTGGAGGCCGTGCCCCTTTTTATCAACGGGACCTTCAAAACCGTCGTCATCCAATAAGACTTCGGCCGAAGGCAAGGGGATGATGAAGTCCTGTGCTGGCCGCCAATTCAAATTCACCGCAGCCTCAGGATAGAAGACCTGGAGGGTGTCAGTAAGCTCATCGGAAAGGTGCCCCAATTCGTGGAGTCTCCCCGGGTCCGTTAGTTCCTTATATTCGGCCGTTATTTTACCTTGGAATTCCTGGATTTCCTTCCGCCTCTGAATGGCACTCTTCACCACCAGTTCCAAAAGTTTCGCAATCACAGCACCTCGGGCATCGAGCGCATCAGCAGACGCGTCGCGGACCGCTGGAATGAATACGAAGCTCGTTGCCTTCTGAAGGGCACCCTTGGCTACGTTCGTAAATCCAAAGAACTGACCATCGTCTCTTAGAAGTTCGCACTCTGCGATGTGACTTTCTTCATATTCTTCGAGAGCCGGCCAAATTTGCTCTGCCTTGCTTATACTCGGCAAACTAGCAAACGAACCTCCTTTCTCACGAACTGCCTTGTATTCGGCTCGTTGCTGAGTCGCACTGCTCGCTGCTCGTATAGCGGCAAAGTCCGGGTGTTGCGCGGTTACGCCAAAGTAGCGTCCATTCCCCTTTCCGCCGCTCGCCTCGAAAATACGAACAACTGTCATTTCATCGTTGTGAATCCGCTCCCGAAATATATCTTTCTCCACCTCGTTAAATGCAGTGAAGGTCAACTCGATCTCAATGGGCTCATTCACTTGACGACCAAAGAAATCGTCCAGTTCAACAGTCGATGATGGGCTGTAGAATTTTTCTATAGCTCGAAGCACAGTCGACTTGCCGGCTCCGTTCCCGCCGACAATCGCTGTTTGCGATCCAAGTTCGAGCGTAATGTCTCTGATACTACGGAAATTCCGCACACGAACGCGTTTTAGAATCATATAGTTGGCCGCAAATCTGTTTCGAAAAGTGAGGTGGTCCCGGTTGTCTGAACAGATTTTCCGCGTCGATAAGTGGAGCCTCTGCCGGGGTTAGGCCGCCGCGCGGAGCGGTGGGAGATCGAAGTAGGCTTGATCCGGGGTGCGGTCGTCAAGACTCGAATGTGGACGGCGGCCATTGTAGAAGTCGAGATACCGACCGATCGAGCTTCTTGCCTCACCGACGGTTTCGTAGGCTCGCAAATACACCTCCTCGTATTTGACGCTCTTCCACAGTCTCTCAACGAACACGTTGTCCCGCCATGCTCCTTTGCCATCCATGCTGATGGCGATGCCGTTGTCGGCGAGCACGCCGGTGAAGGACGCGCCAGTGAACTGCGAGCCCTGGTCGGTGTTGAAGATGTCCGGCTTGCCGTGGCGCGCGAGAGCATCCTCCTATGTCTCGACGCAGAAGGACGCCTCCATCGTAATCGACAATCGCCAGGACAGAACACGACGCGTCGCCCAATCGAGTACAGCGGCGAGATAGACGAAGCCGTGGGCCATAGGGATATAGGTGATGTCCATGGCCCAGACCTGGTTCGGTCGCGTGATCTCCAGGTCGCGCAGCAGATACGGATAGATCTTGTGGCCGGGTTCAGGCTTCGTCGTGCGCGGCCGGCGATAGAGCGCCTCTATCCCCATCCGCCGCATCAGCGTCTTCACGTGCCGGCGGCCGACCTTGCACCCCCGCAAGGCCAGCAGGCCTCGCAACATACGCGAGCCGGCGAAGGGGTATTCCAGGTGCAGCCGATCGATTTGCTGCATGATCTCGAGATCGGCGGGCGATACCGGGCGGGGCAGATAATAGACGCTTCCCCGGCTGATCTTCAAAACCTCTGCCTGCTTGGTGATCGACAGATCGTGCTCACGGTCGATCATCGCTTTGCGCTCAGCAATCCCGCCTTGGTGAGCGCGCCTTCTAAAAAATCGTTCTCCAGCGTCAGCTCCCCGATCTTGGCATGGAGCGCCTTCACATCGATCGCGGGGATGACCGGCGCTCCGCCTCCCGATCCGAAAACCTCGGAAGCGCTGCCCTCAAGCTGCGATTTCCACGCTGTGATCTGATTGGGATGAACGTCGAAATGCTCGGCCAGCTGGGCGATCGTCCGATCGCCCTTGATGGCGGCCAGCGCCACCTTCGCCTTGAAGGCCGGTGAGTGGTTCCGGCGCGGTCGAAACACGAACGCTTTCATCCCGTGAGGGAGTGATGACCCCGGCCAGGATGGCGGCGCCGCCGCTGACGAACTGCCGGCGCCGATCGGCTGGGCCGCCGGGAAAGATCGAACGACTCGTGGTATAGGCAGAATCAGCCTGAGACATGGCTTGCTCCATGTTGAGGGTTAGGCTCGTGCAGGTGTCTTCAGCACCTGTGCGGGCCGCTTGCCTGGCCTGTAGCGGCCAGTGTCGCGAATCGAATCACGGCCGAGTCATTGCGTCAATGGATACGCGTGACTTTCAGCAGGACGCAGGAATCGTTTGCCGACGAAACTCCGGGATTAGAGGCTTAACCCCCTGTTCCTTCCCAACGTCCACTCGATGCCACCATCGTCCCGCTGAAGACCGCTGATATGCTGCCCGATGCGCTTCTCGAAGAGAGGCTGCCAAGGCACCAACTGGAAGCCAAGTCCGTTTTCGATCATGGCGAAGCGTCCGCTGACGAGGCTCGTGACGCCAGCGAGGCGCCCACTGACATACTCGCCGGCATTTGCTGGCATGTAGGTCAGGCCGCGCTCTCTTGCCATCTGATGGCCGACACGCTCGACCTCCTGTCGCTGCAAGGTTGCCACAGTGCCGACGGGGATGTGGATGTTGCGATCCTTTGCTGTTGCATGGCCCATCTCTACCAGCCGCTGGGCGCGACGACTGAGGGCGTTGTTGACCTCGCGGCCAAATCCGCTGTCAGCAATCGCCATCCGCTCGCGGGCGATCAGTTCCCGGTCGAGCCAGCTCGCGCCATGACTGCCGATCTGTTTCTCGAGATTGAGGGTCGAGAGGGTCCGAACCCTGAGCCCATCGCCGCCCTGACTGAGATCATACGCCTGTCCACGTTCGACGATGTCCTTGGGGACCTTCCAATGATCGGCATCGATCCGTTCGACATGGCCGGCCCGGCGCAGGGCTTCCAGGCGGCGGACATGGGAGCGCACATAAGCCTCGGGGTCCTTGCCCTGGCGCTCAAAGCTGTCGCGGATGCGTTCCAGGTGCCGGTCCGGCCGGTAGACTCCGTCGTGTTCCACCGCATTGGCGGCGATGTTGCGATCCGCCACCCTTGGACCGGAAACGACTGGGGCGGCTTCGACAATCATGTCTCGGCTCACCTCTTCGATCCTGCTGGCATCCTTGAACTCGATGTGATGGACCCGGCCATCGATGCCGTCGACCACCAGGTGGACCCGCTCGCCCATCTCGTCCCCGGCCAAGCCCTTGGCCAAGACCCGGCCCACCACCTTCTCCCCGGCTCCCTCGCCATGAAGGGCGTATTGGCCAACGCCGCGCTCCTCGGCGAGGCCGTTGGCGGTGAGCGCGCGGTGGATGGACTTGATGACCTCATTGCGCTCGCCAAGTGCCGTCAGGGTTTGCTCGGCGCGATCCGAGATGGTCCATCGTCCCGGCTCGGCTTCAGTGGCGAGACCATAGCGTTCCAGGTGCTTGACCCGGCCGATCATAAGGTTGCGATGTTCGTGCACGAGCCAGGTCGCTCCTTCTCCTGCTCGAAGGTCGATCACTCCCTGCTCCCGCTGCTCGCTCAGCAGCATCTTGTCGAGCCGGGTCAGCCGCTCTGCCTCGACTTCGTTTTGCAGCTTGGCTTGGAGTTCGATTTCACTCTGGTGACCAAGCTCCCGCGTGACGAGCTCGCCGGCGCGATGGCGGATGCCGTGGGCGATGTAGTCCCCGGCGATGTTGAGGATCCTGCCGTCATCGAGGACACCGCGGACGATGACGTGGGTGTGGGGATGGCCGGTGTTGTGATGGTCGACCGCGATCCAGTCGAGCCGCGTGGCGAGATCCTGTTCCATCTGACGCATGAGCTCGCGGGTGAAGCTGCGAAGGTCACCCATTTCGGCGGAATCCTCCGGCGCGACGATGAAGCGAAACTGATGGCGATCGTCCCGGCCGCGCTCCACGAAGGCCTTGCCGTCGGCCTCGTTCTCGAAGGCGGAATAGGCCTTGCCCTTTTCACCGTCCCGCGTCACCCCATCCCGCTCGAGGTAACGGAGATGGGCGTCCACGGCTCGGCTCATGGCTGCGCGCGTCTTGGGCCCCCGGACACCTTTCCCTTGCGGATTGAGCCGGACCACCCTCGCCTTGACCACCACACGACGCGCACGGAAGCGGCCCGCGGAATCTCGTTGCCAGCCGCCGCTCCCGCCTTCTCTCGAAAACGATGCAACGACCTTCGCGCCCCGGCCGCGCGCATTGAACCGGCCTGTCCTTCCTCCCTCCCACCCTCCCCCGGATGCCGCGCCAGGACCAATACGGCGAGGATCGCCACCCGCCTTACGAACCGCGATCTGGACCTGCTTCAGAAACGGCTGGGTGCGCGGATTGATACGCACTCCAGCGCTGCGTGACCGTCCAGGCCTGACCCTAAAATTCTCGCTCTCGTCTCTCGCCATAGAGAGACGATTGCCATCGAAACGAGCATGCGCAAGCGCTACGCGTATCGATCGCATCAAATCGCACTCGCGCGCATGCTGGCGAAGAAACAGCGGGGCTCCCCCTCGACGCACATTGCGGGAGCCATCGCCTGGAGAATTGAAACTAACGAGGAAATTTCCGAGAATGGACGCCTCGCCAACTTGCAGCGTGTCGTTCAGACGGCGCCGCAAGGTGCAAAAACCAATGTGCAGACAAGCCTTTGCGACCCGACGGAGCCAGCGAACGCCAGTTCGCTTTATCTTGCAGTCGACCGTCGGCAGGTAAGCGTCCGGTCTCTGCACATCTTCCCCCTCGTGTGTTGTCGTTTCATTTCGGGTTCTCTGCCGCTGTGGAGAATCTCCGGTGGGATGCAAACATTTCGAGAACAGAGCGCGCCGCGAATGGTGGTCGCTGCACATCGAAGCATGGCGTCGGAGCGGTCTCGGGATCCGCAAATACTGCCAGCAACAACGTCTGACCGAGAACACATTGCGGCGATGGCTGAAGCGGCTGGCCGGCAATGAGACTGCGCTTAAGCTCGAGAAATATCAGACGGAATTGCGCCGCGAGCGCGCCCGGGAAGAGCGGGAAAAGGCGCTTCGAAAGCAGAAGCAGCGCAGGTTCACGGTCACTTCGGATGTGCGCAATCGGGCCTCGCAGGCGTTCTGGGCGATGCATGTCGAGGCGCTGAACTGGAGCGGAATGGAGCTCCGCGCCTACGCTGCGGCGATGCAGCTGTCGCCACATTCGCTGCGCAAATGGCGCGACCGACTGGCCACCGGCGAGGTCACGATCGACTGGCGCGCCCATCTTCATCCCTCCGCCCATCCCGCCGTTAGCACTAGTGCTAGGAACTCGCAGCCCGAACGCCGCTTGACAGCCGCCGAAATCGGCGATCCGGCCGCGCCCAAGGCACCGGCCGGGCGCTTCTTCAGCGACGAGGAGAAGCTCGCAATTGCCAGGGAAACCGAGCTACCAGGCGCCAAAGTCTCCGTCGTCGCGCGCAAGCATGGGATTGTCACCGGGCTGCTGTTCCGCTGGCGCGCGCAGTTCGGCATCGCGCAAAAGAAGTGCTCCAAGCTCGCCCGTGTTGTGCTGCCCGACGACATGCCCGCCGCACGCGCCCTGCGCGATCTCGTGCGTCCACCGGAGGGCATGATGGCCGTCGACCTCCATGATGGACGGCGTGTCTTCGCTCCCGCCGGCAGCGATCCGGATGCGGTGCGGGCGCAGATCGAAAGCGGAGATGCAGCGCAATGATGTTCGTTCCTGCAGGCGTGAAGGTGCACCTGGCGCTCGGATACACCGACATGCGCAAGGGCGTGGACGGCCTTGCAATGCTGGTCCAGGACACGCTGAAGAAAGATCCGTTCTCCGGTCATCTGTTTGCCTTCCGCGGCAAGAAGGCATCGATCCTGAAGGTCCTGTTCTGGGACGGCAACGGGCTGTGCCTGTTCACCAAACGCATCGACCAGGGCGGCTTCGTGTGGCCGGTGATGGCGGGCTATGATGGCTCGATCACGCTCACGCCGGCGCAGCTCGCGATGCTGATCGAAGGCATCGACTGGCGCGCGCCAGAACGCGTATGGAAGCCTGCAATTGCAGGATGATCTGCGAAAAACGGTGCTGAACTGAGTTGCGATTCTTCTACGAATCAGCGTGTTCGAGTACCATCGGACATGCAGCTCAATCTCACCAATCACCCCTCCGATCCTGAGCTTCTGCAGCGCCTGGTGCGCGACATTGCTGCTGCGATCGACCATCGCGACACCGAGATCGAGCGTCTCAAGTCCATCATCAAACAGCTGCAGCGAATGCAGTTCGGCCGCAGCTCCGAGCGCATCGATCCCGACCAGCTTGCGCTCGGTCTTGAGGACTTTGACAGCGACATCGGCCGCGTCGAGGAAGCGCAACCGAGGCTCGCTTCGGAAACCAAAGCGCCACCGCGACGTCGCACGGTGCCAGATCACCTGCAGAGAGAAGAGGTTCTCCTCGACGTCGACAGCAGACTCTGCAGCTGCTGTGGCGATGCTCTTCATCTGATCGGCGAGAGCGTCAGCGAGATGCTGGATTGGGGTCCCGGCGCAGCTTCGCGCGTGCGCACTACCCGTCCGAAATACGCCTGCCGAGCCTGCAACAAGGTCGTGCAAGCCGGCGCGCCGGAGCGGTTGATCGCTGGCGGCTGGCGACACCCGCGCGGCTCGCGCACGTGTTGATCAGCAAGTACTGCGATCACTTGCCGCTCTATCGGCAGTCGCAAATCTTCGACTGGCGGCGCATGCTGGTGGCTCGAGGCCTTGCACGAACGGCTGTGCAAGAACGTGTTCGCCTCCAACCATCTCTTTGCCGATGACACGCCGATCCCCGTGCTTGATCCTGGCCGCGGACGAACCAAGGCGGGGCGGCTTTGGGTCTGCGCACGCGAACAGCGACCATGGAGCGGACCCGAACCTCCGGCCGCCATCTACCTGTTCGCACCCGACCGCAAGGCCGAGCGACCGGTCGCACATCTTGCTGCCTTCAAGGGCATCCTGCATGTCGACGGATACGCTGGCTTCGAGCAGCTGGCCGACAAAGAGGGCATCACGCTCGCAGCTTGTTGGAGCCACTCGCGACGCAAGTTCTACGATGTGGCCGAAGCCACGGCGTCTCCCGTGGCGACAGAAGCCCTGCGCCGGATCGGTGAACTCTATGCCATCGAGGCGCGCATCCGCGGCCAATCGCCTGACTACCGTCTTGCCGAGCGCAGGACGTTCTCCAAGCCGATCGTCGACGCGCTGAACGTCTGGCTCGATGCCCCGCTCCGCCTGGTCTCTGGCCGCAGCACGCTCGCTGAAGCGATCCGCTACGCGCTCTCGCGTTGGCACGGACTGACGCGCTTCCTGAACGATGGCCGCGTCGAGCTCGATACCAATCCGGTCGAACGCGCGATCCGTCCTGTCACGCTTGGCCGCAAGAACCACCTGTTCGCCGGCAGCGATGGTGGCGGACATCGTTGGGCGGTCATCAGCTCGCTGATCACGACCTGCAAGCTGAATGAGGTCGAGCCCTACGGCTATCTGCGGGACGTCCTGCAGCGGATGATCGACGGATACCCCGTCAACCGCCTCGATGAATTGCTGCCGTGGAGCTGGAAGCTGACTAATCATGTCAAGACCTGAGGCATGTGCAACGGCCGGACGCTTACGTCGGCAGGTCGGCAGGTAACCGTCCGGTCTCTGCACACCTTCCCCCTCGTCTGTTGTCGTAAGCGTCCGAACCTTGCACGTCTTTTCGGTAGGACATTGTCGCTCCATTTCGGGTTCTCTGCTGCTGTGGAGAATCTGCGGTGGGGTCCAAACATTTCGAGAACAAAGCGCGCCGCGAATGGTGGTCGCTGCACATCGAAGCATGGTGTCGCAGCGGTCTCGGATCCGCAAATACTGCCAGCAACAACGGCTGACCGAGAAAACTCTGCGGCGATGGCTGAAGCGCCTGGCTGGCAACGAGACTGCGCTTAACCTCGAGAAATATGAGACGGAATTGCGCCACGAGCGCGCCCGGGAAGAGCGAGAAAAGGCGTACGCATCCGGTGAAGACCACAGGCTGAGGGCTTCTTGGCTTGAGCGCTGACCGGCTCGATCAGGCGGCTGCCGATGTTTTGGCGGCTTGCCAGCTCCAGGGCAGCAGATCGGCGAGCTTGCTGGCCGGATGATCGGGCAGCCTGGCAAGGACGTCGGCAAGCCAGGCTTGCGGGTCGACGTTGTTGAGCTTGGCGGTCTGGATCAGCGTGTAGATGGCGGCGGCGCGGCGACCGCCTTCGTCGGAGCCGGCGAAGGTCCAGTTCCGGGGAAACGGAGCTACCAGGCGCCAAGGTCTCTGCCGTCACGCGCAAGCATGGGATTGTCACCGGGCTGCTGTTCCGCTGGCGGGCGCAGTTCGGCATCGCGCAAAAGAAGCGCTCCAAGCTCGCCCGTGTTGTGCTGGCTGACGACATGTTCGCCGCACGCGCCCTGCGCGATCTCGTGCGTCCACCGGAGGGCATGATGGCCATCGACCTTGGTAATGGACTGCGTGTCTTTGCTCCCGCCGGCAGCGATCCGGACGCCGTGCGAGCGCAGATCGACAGTGATGAGGCCGCACAATGATGTTCGTTCCTTGCAAGCAGGAAGGTGCACCTGGCGCTTGGCTACACCGACATGCGGAAAGGCATGGACGGGCTCGCGATGCTGGTGCAGGACACGTTGAAGAAGGATCCGTTCTCCGGCCATCTGTTTGCCCTCCGCGGCAAAACGGCATCGATCCTGAAGATCCTGTTCTGGGACGGGAACGGGCTGTGCCTGTTCACGAAACGCATCGATCAGTGCGGCTTCGTGTGGCCGGTGATGGCAGGCTATGACGGCTCGATTACGCTCACACCGGCGCAGCTCGCGATGCTGATCGAAGGCATCGATTGGCGCGCGCCAGAGCGTGTGTGGAAGCCTGCAATGGCAGGGTGATCTGCAAAATGTAGTGCTGAACTCAGTTGCGATTCTTCTGCGAATCAGCGTGTTCGAGTACCACCGGACATGCAGCTCGATCTCACCAATCACCCCTCCGATCCTGAGCTTCTGCAGCGCCTGGTGCGCGACATTGCTGCTGCGATCGACCATCGCGACATCGAGATCGAGCGTCTCAAGTCCATCATCAAACAGCTGCAGCGAATGCGGTTCGACCGCAGCTCCGAGCGCACCGATCCCCGACCAGCTTGCACTCGGTCTGGAGGATCTCGACAGCGACATTGGCCGCGTCGAGGAAGCACAACCGCAGGTCACACCGGAACCCGCCGCGGCCGACGCGGTTGAGCCGGATGCCGACCGCCCGCAACGAGTGCCGGATCGCGTTCCCAAGATCGAGAAATTTGTGCTTGAGATTGCGGCGATGCGTCAGCAGCAGCCGTCGCCCATAGCACACCGAGATAGCATGTGACTTCGAGGCCCGCGAGCGGCCGCTCGCTAGTTTCGTTGCGGAGTAGCGAATCGTAGCGGTCCGATCCTAAAACCTCGGGATGAACTATGGATCCGGAGGCGGCCACTCTAACCGTCGAACGCGACTTGATTTCACCTGCCGTTACCTTCCATTTTTCGTCGAGCAAAAACGGTCAGGAAGAACACTTGGATCTCGAGATCACGTTGCTGTTTCAGCAACCAGTCGAAATGCGCGGGGATGGATTTGACCGAAAGCGCCGCACCGATAACGGGCACTTAATTATATGCAGGCATCGCTGAATCCCTTTCGAGGGTCAGCAGCTCGTCGTCAATCGGCTAAATAGGCTCAGGCATAATCATGCGGCGCCAGATGTCGGCTAGCGGCACCTGAAGAGCGATAGGAACGGCGGCAATGCCTGCAGCAGCGAGCAGGAAGATATCGAGACCTATAAACGGAAGCAGACTGATGAACAGCGGTGCGACGCCGGTCCCAAGATCGAGCAACGCGTGGCTTGCAGAGAGATCGTTCAAAGAGTCGTTTCGAGTGGCGAGCACCGATCCACTTGGGCCAAACGCGGCAAAACCGACGATAATGAGAGTACTCCCTAGTACATACCAATTCTCGACGAGAGCTAAAAGTCCAACTACAACGCTGACAGCAACCCCGACGATCACAGGCTTCGGGCCCACTCGATCTATCAACGGCCCTGCCAAGGGAGGAATCAAGATAAACGCGAACTGGCGCAAGCCGAGGGTAACCCCTGCCCATGCAACGGCCTCTTTCGCTCCAAGCGCCTGCTCGAGAGCAATTGGCAAGGCTACAACGAAAGCCGTCGTCGAAAATCCAATACACAAGAACGTCGCCGTCGTTCCGTTTAATCGCGGCAAAAGTGCGTGACGTTCGGATACTACGGCACGAGTTGGACGTAGAAGTGGAAGCAAACCAAAGCCGATTGCCGCCCATACGCCGAACAAATAAAACGTACCCTCTAAACCAAATCGATCTATAAGCCACCCGCTTGAGAAGAGCGCAAGCGTGGGAATGATCGGTCCGACTCCGATCTTTATGCCGAACCGAGTCCCACGTTTGGTGTCGCTCTCCGCTATAACGAGAGTCCCAGCAAGCATGAGCATCCCGTATGCCAGTCCCCAAAGTATGCGCATAAGAACAAAAGCCCAATCGTTTCCTGTCGCGCCGTAGCCTATCGTGGCTACGACTGTCAAAAGAACAGCGACGGCTAGACTATTCCGCGCACCTAGTTTGCGAACCAGCGCTCCGATCGGCATATATGCAATCATGCGGATGAGCCTATTAGCCGCCAGCGCCATGCCGACGGTGATCGCAGATACACCAAGCTTGTCGTAATAAACCGGCAAAACAGCATAAAGAACAGCGTCACCTGGCATGCACAGGCCGGTAACCAGCCCCGAAATGATGGCTGATCGAGCAGGCAATCCCACGCGCGGCAGCCGCGACCAACGGATCATCTGACGACTCCGTCGCCAACAGCGGACGATGTCACGATATCTGGCGTCTGGGGAACTCGCCGACGAGGTAGAACCGCAACCTGCTTCTTCGTAAAGCGGCCGGATCCGTCGGGCGCACTGTACGCGGCCGCACAGAGCACCAAGTCCGCTGCCCAGACCTCGCCAGGCCCCACGATAGCGTCCAGCAGTCGCGTCGGAACGAAGATCTCGATATCCAAATCACCCTCCGGTGTGCGTCCCTGTCGACACGAGACCGAGACAGGTGGCTCGGGCGGTGAGAGCGGATCCAGGCCAAAAGTACGCATGAAAATGCTCTCTGCGTGCCAAACTATCTCGCAGCCGCGGCCAGGCGGGGGCGCAGAGAAACGACATTCAAACAAACGGACTGTAAGGCTCCCGCGAGCGCACAATACGTGGTTTGCGGCATCGATATGCAAGCAGAAGCGAACCCCATCTTCTGACGCGCGGAGCGCGACATGGGCACTGACAGGTGTCTCAGCGAACATCGGTTGCCAAGGTTCTTCTACGATCTTCAAGGTGGGATCACAAACTCGTTGAGTTTCGGCCCGCTGGAACGCCGTCCAAACCGGTCCGGCCTGGGTTTCGAAGATGAGAGGCCATCCTATGTCGGGTAACGCTTCTACATCTTGTGATGTTACGAGACGCCATACGGGATGTGCCGGATCGGCCGACTTGTCAGCAAGTCGCATGAGAAGACCAAGGACGGACCGGACAGCTGCGGAGGCGCCCAGTTGCCTTTGTAAAGCGGCGACGCGGTCCCAAAACGTCGGCTGCCGCACTCGACCGATAATCATTAGAAGATCTAGGATATCTCGCGGAGAAACGAGCAAACCGCCGATAAAATCTTTCTTTTTATCAACGCAAAAGAACAAAAATTGAAGCTCATCAGAGGGGAGCTTTATTTTGCCGGGAATTTCTGGCCGTTCTGCTGCGTGGTCGAGGAAAACATCAGTCGCCTCGTCCACCAATCCATCCACTCGGTAATGAATTTCAATGCAATAGTCGATCTCGCCATCAATGCGATGATAATTGCCGAGCAGTCGGTCCGTGAGTTTGGCAACGGGGCATGGCGGACGCTCTCGACTCACCAACGTCTCCCCCGCGTAAAGCAGCTCCTGCGTATAACCGCGGGACATAATTAGTTCGTGAACAACGTCAAGATCCTTCGGATGAACAATCATGTCGATATCGCCTATAGAGCGCACATGCGCATCTCCATAGGCCATCACAGACAGGCCATGCCCCTTCAGAAGCGCAAACCGGATATGACGATCCGAGAGCAATTCGGCCAAGGCCTGCGCTTCTGCGAGCAACGCGCGCGAATTGTGATCATGTTGGCGCAGAACACCTGCGGCGGTCTCCGCAACGGCAGCAGATATCTCTCCGCCAGCGGCACGCATGACTATCGGTAGAAGCTTGTGTTGCGTCAGAAAAGGAACTAGGCGCTCCGGAGCGGCGTCCAAAAGCGCCTTGAGCGATCTCCCGCTGCCACCGGCAAGTCCGTAGTCGAGCACGAAAGCCCTGCTAAGTTCACATAGGTCTGCATCTCCAGAGCAATACGCACCTTCCCTCATTCTTCAAACCTTTCACGTCTCGTTCGATTTCACTGCGGCTCGCACGAAAGCTACCTCAGATATCGGTGTTGGATGGTTGCTCAGCCGATCTGGGTCACCACGCCGCCATATGTCGGCCGCGGAAGGAAATTCGGGCCCGCAGCCGGCAATCGAATGCGCGAGTCCGGCGTCTCGCAAAATTCTTCTTATTCCGCACCGCAGGTCGCTGAGACCGCTCGTCCCGGCCGCACGGCAGATCGCTTCAATAGCGTACCGGAGACGACGGTCATTCTCCGCCTCTTCATCGACATGATGCAGGATAATTCCCATCATGAGGCCGACCGCATGCCCGTGAGCAATTCCGAACGTCGTGGTGAGCCAATAGGAATAGGCATGAGCTGCCGTGGTTTTGCTGATGTTGATGGCCTGCCCTGCGAGATGAGCTCCCTTCAAGAGCGCTGCTCGACTATTGCTGGATGTAAGTGCAGGCCTGCTACTCACTATCGGCCATAGAAGTGAAATTGACTTGAGAGCCAATGCCCGGCTCACGGAGGTCGCGTTGCGCGACCAGCAGGCCTCGATCCCGTGGCAGAGAGCATCCAGCGCGCTTTCGGCGAGTTGCCGGCCCGCCAGACTTGCCAGGACTGCTGGCTCCAGGCAGGCGAGAGCCGGCCGCAAGCTCGGATGAGCCAACGAACGCTTTTTTTCGCCGTGATAGATCGACGCGAAATGTGTCGCCTCGCTCCCGGATCCAGCCGTCGTGGGAACGGCGATCAGCGGCAGCGCCGAAAACCGAGGCTGCACGCTTCCGTCCAGTAGGCTGCGACACAAATCGGGTTGGGGGAGAAATAGCGCAATAGCTTTCGCGAAGTCGATGGCGCTGCCGCCGCCAACCGCAACGACACAATCCGGGCGTCTCTCCGCGGCGTCAGAAAGAGCAGCCTCTACCTGGCTCAGTGTCGGGTTGGCACCATGGAAGGGGACATGCCCAACGGACTGCAGCCCCTGCAGTGCCGACTCAACGACCGAAAGTCGACCAGCAGAGCGGCTGCAGATAACAAGAGGACGGCGGCCCCCAAGTTCATGCAAGCTGACGGAGAGATCCTTCAAGGGGACGACGAGTGGCAAGGTCACTGCCCCATACCCTGCTCGAATTCCCGCAGGAGACTGCAGGGCGATTCAGGTGGTCGCGGATGTACGGGATCGCCTTCTGAAGCAATCCAGACATCGAGAAAATGCGGGCCAGCATTGTCCGCAATGCCATCGAGCGCAGCATGCAAGCCGCCAGCCGATCCGACCTGTCTGGCAGTCACGAAGCCGGCGGCGCGCGCCATTGTCGAGAGATCTACCATGCGGGCAACCGTAGGCGTCCCGCCGACTGAGGCATGGCATCCGTTATTTAGTACGACGTATATGAGACCGCTCGGCTTTCGAGCGCCGGCAATGGCTACGCTGCCCAGATGCATCAGGGCGCCGCCGTCTCCCTCGATGCACCAGACGGAGCGATTCGGTCGGCTATCGCATATGCCGACGGAAAGCGCCACGGTATGACCCATACCGCCAATGAGCGGAAAAAACGGACCCTTCTTGTTATCCCGCCGCAAGCTATGAACGGCGCGCGAGAGATAACCAGTGCCAGAGATGGTGATATCGCCCGGTCGTTGAGCCGCCATGATGACGCGCAACGCTGCATCGCGCGTCAACGCGTATAATGCTGCAATACCCTCCGCTCGATTCGACTGGTCATCATCCAGGCACCCGGGCGGGACCAATAATGCTCTCGGCTCCTTTGTTGCACGCGCCTCCTTGATCACCTGGCTGCACGCGGCCGTGATAGTCTCGCTGTCTCCTGATAAAGTGAGAGATGGAATTCCGCATGCCTGAAGGATCCGCTTAGTTGCCCTACCGGTCGGACCGTGTTGCAGCTCATCCTTGCAGCCGGGCATCCCGCGCCAGCCGATGACCACCACAAGTGGAATCGCAAAAACTTCCGAGTTTACGAGCGATAACAGAGGATTGACCGCGTTGCCCAAGCCGGAGTTTTGCATGTAGACGACAGGAACGCGACCAGTTGCCAGAAAATGTCCTGCAGCAGCGGCGACCGCTCCGCCTTCGTTCGCCGCGACGTGGTGTCTCTCGTCGCCAACAACCTCGGTGAGTGCATGGCAGAATGGCTTCAGAACAGAGTCGGGAACGCCAAAGAAATGAGTTACGCCGGCCCCCTCGAAAGCCGCCAGTATTTGCATGCCACTTACGGCCATTTTGGCGCCCCGGCCAAAGACAATACGGCATCGAGCGACAGGAGATTCGCGCTATCTGCATCGGCGCACCGATTCATGAGCAGGGTCATCGCCGCTTGTCGCATGGCCG
The DNA here is from genome assembly GCF_032489615.1 of Bradyrhizobium sp. SZCCHNR1051. Classification (NCBI taxonomy): domain Bacteria; kingdom Pseudomonadati; phylum Pseudomonadota; class Alphaproteobacteria; order Hyphomicrobiales; family Nitrobacteraceae; genus Bradyrhizobium; species Bradyrhizobium sp. SZCCHNR1051. The sequence goes on from NZ_JAUEYJ010000011.1 coordinate 17,968, forward strand.
GCACCGCCGCACGTAGGAGATGATTCGCATAAATGACGACCGAAATTCCATGGTCGATTAGCTCTTCCTCCCTTACGCTACCGTACGTCGACGGGACGACGACGAGCGGCGCGGCATGCCCCCGTCTGTGATAGCTCTCGGCAAATGAGAACACCTCATCCGCTGTCTTCTGGTTGCTATGGATCAGTATTGCGTCCGCACCGGCATCAACGTATGCTCCGGCTCTTGCAAGGGCAGCGCTCATTCCCTCTTTTGTAATCAGACTTTCGATTCGGGCGATAATCATAAAGTTCAACCCCGCCTGAGCCGACTTGCCAACCGAGATCTTCCGGGCGAACCCTTCGATGTCGTCCTGCTGCTGATGACCGCCCGCCTCGCTGAGAGAGTTTCGCTTTAGACCAACCTTGTCCTCGATGGTCACCGCAGAAACACCTAGGCGCTCGAGACTGCGCACGAGAAACGGGAACTGATCCAGATTTCCACCGCTATTGGCATCATAGAGGATCGGCTTGGTCGTCGCCTCCACGATCTCCGAAAGCGTGGCGAGCCGCGTCGACGTATCGACCACGTCGGTATCGGGCTTCCTCCGATTCGTCGCATCAGTCAGACTACTCATCCACATGGCGTCAAACCCCAGAGTGCGAGATCCGTCGAATACAGTCGTGTCCTCGACTATTCTCGCCGATACGCCGCTGTGGCACTCCAAAACACGCACCAGCGAGGACGCGCCGATCAGGCGCCGCAGGCGACGCTGACGGTCGACTGGAGCCGCGCCATCCTTGCTGATCGACTCGATCAGGCGGGTCGATGAAATTCCGTTGGTATATGGCACCTCGACTAGCTGCCCTCCCCATTCCCGCAACACTTCGATAACGCGACCGCGCGTCACCACCTGGACACCGGATGCCCAATCGTCACCATGAACCACGAAACTCGGCCTCAGGCGCCGGAGATTATCGGTATAGTCAAGAGTCGCCTGAGGCACGGCCTCATCGACAAGCCGCAAGTTCCGGACGATCTCCATACGCTGTTCGAACGGAAGGTGAGGAACGCGTTTGTAACTTGCGACTGCTTCATCAGTAAGGACGCCAACTATTACTCGACCGAGCCGCGACGCGGCCTTCAACACGTTTAGATGCCCTTCGTGGATCAAATCCGCCGCCATCCCAACGTAGACCACATGGGCTTCCGCTGATTGTCCAGCCGATCCGACATCTTTCCGATACTCGTCCGACATTTCAGCAACCTCCGGGACGTTCTTGTCTTTGTAGTCGCGACTTAAAGCGATGGCAAGTTCATACCTCGCTTCTCTCCTGTTAGTTTGACCAACGCCTCGAGAGGACTTACTCAATGACTTTGCGTACTCGCTCCATGCATAGCCTAGATCCTTGCACGCCACAGACGATCGACAACCGCTCTATTCGTACGCGCGCTGTTGCACGCCCCCCCGGAGCCACTGGCCAGAGGCAGATCGCGCTAGCAACAATCCATGTCACGACGTCACGCTCCGCCGATGCAGCTTCGCCCGCACGGCGCGAACAGTTGGTATGATAGCTGCACCCGGTGCTGCCGGCATCCGATAACAACGGAATGCGCTTGAGATCATCCATGAAGGCGGCGGCTTCGACGAGATAGCTCAAACGACGCGGGTCTCGACCACAATCCGATCCTTGATTTGTAACATGCGCCGCAAGCACCCCAGGATCCTGGCCACCCTATCCGTGCCGACGCGCAGAACGATCGGGTCAGCGCACCAGCACGGGCGTCAGCGAAGCCAGCTCTCGATCATCTCATCATGCCGCGCCACGGCTTCCCGGCTCTCGACGGGCCGCCCGTCCCGCATAATTGGACGCGACAACAGATTAGCCTCGGGGTCCGTGAATAGCTCGCAGAGCTGCATCGGGAACGAGCGCGCAAGGAACACCAGCACTTGCACGCAGCGGGTGATGTCAACCTGCACATCATTCCATTCCTTGCTCGGCTTCTCAGCACTGCGCTGTTCCACCAAGGCCTCACCGATCGAGAAGATCTAGGCGGTAAGTCCTACCTTGAGATCCTGCACGATCGAACGGATCAGAGACGGCGCTTTTATCGATGTCAGGAGGCGGCCGAAAAAGCGCTGCTCGGCGGTTCGAACGCCGAGCGAGCGAGTGATCTAGCCTGGCCGTTCAGTATACCGATCTCTCCCGTAGTGTTGCCCCCCGTATCGCGGCCACGAAGTTGCTGTGAATCACCGCGAACGCCTCGGCGCAGGCATCAACAATGCAAATCTGTTCAGACGCAAGTTGATGCTCAAACAACTCGTATTCGTCCTCGCTTAAGTAAGACAATAGGCGCCCCATATAGAGCCCAAGCGCCTGGCGGTCGTGCGTCATCACCTCCACGGCCGCGACACCGCCGTCTTCGATCGCCTCAATGAACTCGACGCCGTCGCGAATGGCGGGTCGGCGTCGCCCAAAAGCCGAGGCGCGCTGGTTGTAGGCCAAATTCTGCACTGTAATCCCGCCAGTCGCTGGAACGTTGACGATCCGGGCGTCGGGCAGCGCATCCTGGAGCAGTCGCCCGCGGCCGATGCTGCGATCGCACCTGCTAACTGCGTTCGCTCCTACCGCCTGAGGCATTCTGCATCGCATTGCTCTTCTCAAGATGACGATCCCGTCGAAATCACGCCCACACCGATCGACGATCTGGCCGACGCGCGAACGTCTCCACCCGGCTCTTTCCCGGAGCCGATGAACGCGTCCGTCCACGACGGATCGTCCGGCGAGAAACTCAAGCCCTTGATCACCACGAGACGCCCGCCTACACCGAGCCGTGCCAGCACTGACCTGATGTGGCGCAGCGTCGTATTCGCCACACTCCGGTCCAAATTGGACACGACCGAGAATGGCGGGTTCATCAAGATGATCGTTCGATCTTGCCGCCGGAATGCGCGACCGCCACATTCAGGCACAGCAGATCGCGCGCTCGGCTCTCGGCCAGTTCGTTCAGCAGGCGTCATCCACGGCCAATTGCAGCGAAGATCGCGGACACCGATGCCTGCGAAAGCCTCCAATACGCGGTCCGAAAGTGTGATCCGTGCAGCTGCGGCCGTGGCGAAGGCGAGCGGGATCGACGTCGAGCACTGCTTCAGCGCCTTGGCTATCCAGAATCCGCCCCGTTTGGGTCGGAAATAGCGCTGCGATTTTCCTTCATGTTTACAGCATAACGAGAGGAGAATGGCCCCCTAACACGAAAGATGGCCTGCCATACTGGCTCAGGAACAGCACGCTTGCTGCCTCGTAGGCCTCATAGGCGCTTTCCAATCCGAGACGCCGTCGGTGTCATTGGCGCTGAACGACTGTTCCGTGACGTGACGTAGCAGTTTCGTCACGACGCGCCGGCTGCGGTCGAGCACTGCCAGCAGCAGTCGCGCGGTTTTGAGGATGGATTTCGCACGCGCGGCCGCGGCCGCCGCGGAGGGAAGCTTCTCCGACCGTCCGAAACTCTTGCTTGAGCTTCACAGCCAAGTCGGGATCACCTAGGACACTCTCACTCGTCAAGATTTCGCATATCCTGACGAAATCCGGTTTCGACAACTTATACGCGAGTAATTCTGCCAGCTCAGCGATGGGGGAGCCGTTTATCTTATCCCGAATCGGGGTATCATTGTGTCCTCGCTGGACGACCTCTTTCGTGGTAGCGCCCTTCTCGCTTTTGCTATTGAGGAACTCTCTCAACGCATGGCGAATGGCCGCGGCGCCGATCTGTTCCCCGGCTTCGATGCGATCCAGCACGTCAGCGACGAACTGGTCAGGCACACCATTAGATGAAAGCACGTAAATCGCAGACGCGGGCAAAAGCGCAACGGTTGCGCTTTTGCCCGCCGTCCAAAGCGCCGCGCGCATGTAAGCTTGTGCGGTACGGCAGGGGATACCAACCTCACCCTCGACCCAACGCAAGAAAGCGCCATGCGAGAGATGGCGCTTGGCTTCGAGCAACGCCTTACCAATCTGGATTATCGAACTGGCGCACTGGCGTCGGATACGGTCAGCTTGCCCACGCAGGAATTTTTCAACCGAAGGAGGCAGATCTCCATATTCGAATCTGGAATCGGAAACGATGAGGGACTTACTACCAACAGATATATCAGCAGCATTTCTAGACATTCCGCATCCCACGTTCTGCAAACTTTGAATCCAGAGAGGTCTCGTTGCAGAAGACACAAGTGTCGCACACTTTCGGTCTATGTCAACGTTAGGTTGATTTTGTACTAGCCCAGCCTTTCGTCTTTCGCATCATCCGTAGTCGCTTCTACATCTAAGCCTGTCCTGCACCGACGGGTCAAATTCGGGCTGTTCGGCTTTCTCAAATGATCGTGTGATCGGCTCGCATGCTTGCGCAGGAACGTTTCTCCCCGGCACGTTGTCATTCGTGTCGAACGCAATCACCGTTCAATATTTCCGCTCTGTAGATCAACTCGTGCGCTGAGTTGCAGTCGCGTATGAGGACGCCCGCGGGAACGCGACCGCTACGGTGCAGGCAGGCCTCCTTTCGCGATGAATGTCACCGCGCCGCACAGGCGTGACATCGCGATCTATCTGACCAGAATCGGCACGATCCAGGTCTACAACACTATCAACATGCAGAGTGGTGTCTTTGGGGAGGCCCTCCATATACTCCCCAACACGGGCAGGACGTCAAACGGGGCGACATTCTCGCCGTGATCGACCCGCGTCGGTTCCAGGCCTAGCTCAGTCAAGAGATGGCGACCCAGCAGAATTATCAAGCGCTGCTTGATGGCGCGCAGACCGACATTGACCGCCGCGACATGCTGATCCAAAAGGCAGCCGGGGCGTCCCGGCAGATCGTGGACCGGCAACATGCGCTGGTCGACCGATACAGGGCTCAGATCAGGGAACCACGACGCTCAGGTCGAATATACACGCAAGCAGCTCGACCTCACGAATGTACGCGCATCAACCAGCACGCGGCTTAGGATCCGCCAAGTCAGACAGGGCAATTTCGAGCGTTGCGTTCTGCCGACGATCATCGTCACCGTCTATCGAAGTTTGCGCGGATTGAGCGGTGGCAGGCTCCGCTCCTGATATCCCATCACGGCTTGTTTCGCGCCACGATGATCTCGTTCAATCTGGCTGACACCTTTTCGCTGCGCCGAGCAACTGAAGGTCATTCCGGAGCTTCGCGACGATCCTGAATTCCGAGGAAACACCTAACTGACCGCTGCCTCCGCACGGATCAGCACTGACGATCAGCAGACTGGTGGCTTGACCAAGATCTAAGTCCGATCCTAAAGACTTCGAAGGGGCAGTGTGCAGCAAAGCCTCCGCGCCGGTGCCATTGATCAGTTTATCGAGCGACAGCAGGATGGCCGCGCGGGCGCGGACTGCTCGGCCACGGTTGACACCCACAGCTCGACGCCCTCGCGCGCGAACTACTCACCCTCCCTTTGAGCGGCTGATGGTTGGCGTCTTTGTCGACCAGGATAATTGCAAGAAAGGTCGGCTCCGGCAAAGCCGAGCACGATGGCGTGGAATGGCGCCAGCGGACGCGCAATGGTCTCGCGGGACCGACAGGGAGAACTTCTCGGGCGCGTGCTGAGTGACGAACACCTGCGGCGGCGCCACGTCGAGCGTCTGGATGATGTCTTCGCCGATCGTCGGACGGCCTGCAGCCATCGCAAAAACACCAAGGTCCGCGGCATTGTCTGGGAGCAGAGCAACAGTCGTTGTAGCCATGCAGCCGAGCAAATCAAGGCGTTCGATGGCCTCGATCTCCAATTCGATGTGATAGCGCAACCGATAGTGCTATATTCAATTCGGTCATCCACGGATTCTGGGGCCTGCCGAGCTTTAAGCTCTCATGATCAAGGTCATTTCCTTGCCGGCTCGACCGGGCTCACCTGCTTTGCGTGCCAACCGCAGCTTCTGCGTTGGCCACTGAATCCCGGCATCGACAATACCCCCTGGTCACGGCTAAAATATCTGTAGACCGATTATGTCCAGCGCTCACGGAACGACAACTTAAGCGTACCGCCTTGGCAGCCGTCGACATGCCTCGTGAGTTTGAGGCGGCGCCCCGTTAGGAATAAACAGATGCGAGAAGCATACGATGTATTGATTTTTGGAAGTGGAGTAGCCGGGCTGATGGCTGCTATGAAACTTGGAAGGATCGGGCTAAAAGTTTTGCTAATTGAAAAGGACCATCTACTTGCGTCAGGATCGTCTACCCGTAATGTCGGCTGGTTACATAGTGGCGCATATCATGCGGGATCAATTGTTGATCGCGGTGCCGCGATTTCCGTTGCAAAGCACTGCATCTATGGATACGAGCAAATTTGTCGGTTTTTTCCGGAAGTAATACTCGATAATCAGCCGGCCTCTCATGCCCTGCTTCGTGACGAAAGCCGAGCTGAAGAGCTAACGGCAAGGTGGGTAGAAGCAGGAGTAACCGCCAAGGCAACTTCTGTTGCAGACGCACAAAAGCATCATACTGAAGCTTGTTTCAGTGGAATCAGCCACGTCTTCGAAACGAAAGATGTCAGTATCGACACTCGTCTTTTTTATCGAAGATTGCTCAACGAAGCCAATGCTTGCGGTGTGCGCATCCTTTTGGGCACAGAAATAAGATCTATCTCTGATGATAGAGCGGATATAGAGATTCGCAATGATAACATTCGACTAACAGTAACTGCCGACATTTTCATTTATGCAACCGGTCATTCCACAAAGGATATTTTTGCTCAGTTTTTTGGTATCAAGCTTCCTCTCCGTCGCTGGAAAAGTCATATGCTTCTGACAAAGCGACTATCTTCTAGGAGTCTATTCCATATCGACCCGGCTGAGGCGGCCATAATTCATCACGATGATATTAGTATTGTAAATCACACGAATGATGCTACTTTGTCGGATACTGCAAATTTTGACGTTGATGAAATGGCCGCCTCCGAACTGCGAGCTGCGCTCGGGCGCCTATTCCCGAAATGGGTCGATAGTAATTCACGCGTAGTCGCCTGCATAAAATCAGATCTGAATTATGAATGTGATCAGCCAAGATCGTTGGGCGTTGATATTCAAGAGCCGCGTCGGGGACATCTTTTCATTGTACCCGGAAAGATGACAGAGACACCATATTTGGCAGACGCCCTGGTTCGCTTGATACATGCCCGAATTGATGACAAATCTATTGCTTTGCGTCCAATGGATGTTTTCCGTTCTCAGAACTGAAGGGGCCAAGGTGTCGGAGGTCGCCCGGCGCAGTCGCGTCGTAGGTGGATTGCTCACGGTATGGCGGCACAAGTTCGCGATGGCCGCGGCCTTTTAGACGCCAGGCCTCATGCCGGTTCGGCTCGCATCCCAGGACGGTCCCGCGACGGCAAGCGAGCCGGATCGTTGGCGTCCGCGTATAGCGTGTTGCCGCAGATGCCCCCAGGAAAGCCTAGCGGGGGCGGTCGAGATCGAGGTGGGCGGCGCACGCATCCGGATCGAGCCAGGCGTACAACTGACGACGCTTTCGACGGTGCGATCGGCGCCTCGGGGCATGCGTTGATTGCGTTGCGGCCCGGTCTCAAGGTGCTGCTGGCGCCACGGCCGCTAAACTTTCGCAACCGGTGCACACGCTGTCGGCGCTGGTGAGCGGACCGCTGCACCCGAAGCCGCATTGCGGAGACGTCTTCGTGTTTCGCAGCGGACAAGCGGACCGAGTAAAGCTTCTGGCGTGGGATTGGCTGCGGCACGATTTCTAAGTGCTACGCAAGTCGCCATGCTGCTCGACGCGCTGGATTGAACACGTATTTCCCAAGCTTGTCTAGCCGCCGAGCGTCGTTGGGGGGGAGACGAAGAATTGTGCTGGAGCGTGCCGGGGACGGGATAGCGGTCCATTGTGGCGCTTCACCCCAAAGCTCTCCGAACCCTCTGACCGAGATTGTGCTAGCGCTCGATGCCAAGAACGAGAAGCTGCTGACCTGCCACCGAAGTTTCATCCAGCCGCAGTTAGAGTCCTGTTGGGTTGTACGCCGATTGGCGGGGGTGGAGCAACGGGCGATCGGCGGAGCTGGTCGGGGTTGCGCAGCCGATCGCCCGTTGCGGTGAGGATGGCGGCATAGGCCGCCGGCGTCTGGTATTTGAGCGAGGAGTGGGGCCGCTCGCCGTTGTAGTCGGTGACCCAGGTAGCGAGCTTCTGCCTGGCGTCGTCGAGACCGAAGAACAGCGTCTCGTTCAAGAACTCGTCGCGCATCCGGCCGTTGAAGCTCTCGACGAACGCGTTCTGGATCGGCTTGCCCGGCGCAATGAAGTGCCAGTGGATGGCGTTGTCCTTGCGCCAGGCCAGCATCGCGTTGCAGGTGAACTCGGTGCCGTTGTCCGAGACGATCGAACCCGGCTTGCCGCGCCGGGTGACGATCGAGGTCAGCTCCCGTGCCACCCGCCGGCCCGAGATCGAAGTGTCGGCGATTGCGCCCAGGCACTCCTTGGTGACGTCATCGACGATGTTGAGGATGCGGAAGCGCCGTCCATTGGCGAACTGGTCCGACACGAAGTCGAGAGACCAGCGTGCGTTCGGCCGGGCTTCCACCAGGATCGGCACGCGGACCCCACACGCCTTGCGGCGGGCGCGACGCTTGCGCACGGCGAGCCCTTCCTCCCGATAGAGCCGGTGGATGCGGTTGATGCCAGACGGCTCGCCCTCCCGCCGCAGCAGGACGAACAGCCGACGGTAGCCGAACCGCCGACGCTCACTAGCCAGCTCACGCAAGCGAGCCCGAAGCTCGGTGTCAGGTGGCCGGCGAGACCGGTAGCGGACCATCGTCCGATCCGCACTTACGATCGAGCAGGCCCGCCGCTCCGACAGTCCCATCAGGGTCTGCAGATGCGCCACTGCGGCGCGCTTGGCAGCGGGCCCTACCATTTTTTTGAAAGCAACTCCCGCAGCGCGGCTGCGTCGAGCATCTGCTCAGCCAGGAGCTTCTTCAGCTTCGCGTTCTCGTCCTCAAGAGCCTTGAGCCGCTTCGCCTCCGAGACCTCCATGCCACCGAACTTGGCCTTCCAATTGTAGAACGTCGCTTCCGAGATCCCGTGCTTGCGGGCCAGGTCCGCCGTCTTCGCTCCAGCCTCGTGCTCCTTCAGCACCGCTATGATCTGCTCTTCCGTAAACCGCCTTCGCTTCATCTGTCCGTCCTTCGTCAGGGCGGACTCTAACTCGATCCGGAGGAATTTCTTAGGGGCAGGTCACTTCAAGCCGGGCTAGCAAGCCTGCATCGAGGACATCGATCATCGCACACCGCGGCCTCGATCGCAGCCTGCTAACGAGTTTGGTCGAGGGCAGCTGGATCTACGACCATGCCAACCTCTCCTGATCTACCGTCCTTCCGGTGAATGGGCGGCTATCGCCTTACGCCAGAGCGAGATCGATGAACAGCCGCGGCACGCGATGCCGGAAATCTAACAGCCAGGACGCTCCACCCCCGGAAATCGAAATCGTGGGCGAGATCACCTCGGAATCATCGGGCGAATTCGTCTGAGGCGGCAGCTTGGCGTTCTCGTCCTCCAGAACTCCTGAGCTCCTGAGCCACTCGTTACCCGTTAATAGATAGTAGTGTCGGTGATGCAGCACTTTCGTCACACATTGGCAGCCGCCACCCCGCCTCGTATTAGCCACGATTATTCAATCAAAATTTAACTGCGAGTTGAGCTCGGCAAACGAACGTTACAATTCACATGTGCCGAGCGGTATCGAGCGAGAACGGTCGCAGCTCAAGAGGAAAAAAGCATGCCCGTTTCCTTCCAATGATGCATGCTCGTTAAGAGAACTATTTCCTCCCATTCAGTGAACGGGATTTCAATCGCCTGCAATAAATGCGTTATGTCACGCGCTACGTCAGCCGAGAACGCTTCAGGCTCGCTCAACAGTGCAAAGCATCTAGAAAGCGCGTCGGTGCCGGCAAGACCAGAAAGCGATGCGGTTGACTTCCGAGCCAGCTTAATGAAGTTCCTAGTTCGTTGGGCTAGCGCTTCTTCAGTATTTACAATCTCCATCTCTCTCTGGAGGAGTGAGCTGCCCCTAAGTTTATGTCCACCAGAGTCCGCGAGAACTCTAAGCTTTATTCCGTTCAGAATTTTCAGAAAGTCCGTTTGCTCTCGAAATATTCTGAGAGCAGCCTCAGATCTCTGCAATTCAAACATGCATTCCCGGCAAAGCGACTGCAATCCTGACTGAGTTTGTGCTTGGCGCGCCCTAACGACGAGATCGCCAAAAGCCGCGTCTCCGGCGAATATCCTCAGTTCTCGTACGGTCGACAACGGCTCATCAGAGGAGTGCATAAGGCTCAATGACCGATTAACGGCTTCGAAATCGTGACGAAGCTGCCCAGGCTGCGCTGCATATGGCGAGGCCACCCCTTTCAGTTTGCGAAAGTCCGTATGTGGCGTAACTAAGATTCTAGAGACCTTCCTAAGAACCATCGCAACTACTGGGCACGTGCTATAGGCTCTACGGTTCAGCCACCACATTCCACCGCGGTCGATCTCGGCACAATATTCGCCAATATTATTGGCGATGTTGAATTTGTATAACTCTTCAAATTTCCGCTCGGGAGATTTCATTATTACTTTCGTTAGGATCGGGATGTACCCTTCGTCTATACATCGCCTTGATATTTCAAGCAACTTTCCCCCCTTTATTGCGTCTGGCAATATTATTGTGAAGATAGTATCCTTTAGGAGACGATGATCGTCATCTGGAAACTGTCGAAGCCAGTCTAAGATACTTAAGTGCGCACGGGAGTTGGTGAAGTCGCTCTCTTCAACTAAGTAGTCCATTACTCGACCTTTATTTTTCAGCTAGGTTTGCAGCTAGGACCTGTCGCCGAAAGTAGACCTCAGATCTCAGATTATGGATCGCCAAAGTTAAGGTGCGATCCTGTTTGGCTTTAAAGTCGAGCAGCTCGCTTCTATTGCTTTTGCGCATGCAGGCAGGTTGTGCACGCGTTCGCATTGTCCAAACAAAGCGGTATAGCCAATGTCCTCGCCACCTCGTTGCCGTCACTCCATGTTCCCCTCGGGAGTGAGTGATTCATCGCCTGACGGAGGCGAAAGTAATTGTAAAGGCTCATTCATAATCTAATGCCTTCTCGCGCATCGCACTTCTCGGCATAGGCTTTCAGATGCACTTCCTCCTTCTTGATCGAACGGCAACGTCATTTGATTATGATATTGTCCCTGAAACGCCCGCGTCCGTCCATCAAAATCGCGATGCCTGCAGCCTCAAGTCTGCTCGTGACCTGCACGCTGTAAATGCTGTTGAAGATTTCGATGCGCGATGCCAGCGCCTCGGCGACAATTCTAAGATGTTTGCGTTGGCGGCAACGCGCCGATTGCGACCGAGGCGCTCGCCTGCGCGATCAAGATCGGTCGCCGCGGCCTTGTAGATGTCGTTTGAGCTCAATCTCACCAGGGTGTCGAATGGTAGCAAGCTCGCGTAGGGGCTCGCCTACGCGCCCCACCATAGAGACGGATATGTCGCTTAGTCGAAGACGGACGCCTTGAGATCGAGTCCAACCGTCCAACGTTTGCTTCGCTACTCGACGATGCGTATGTCATTATAAGCCTTTTTGTAGGTGTCCTCAAATCGCCATGCTGCGAGCCTCGCAACCGCGTGCGCCCGCAGCCTGCTTCAAAACAAACACGATCTTTTTTTCCGAACAATTCGATGCCTTTATTGAAACTCATCCTCTGTCCCGGATGAGGATTCTTAAGCCGACACTTCCAGGTCAAACTGGTCTTTGCTGATTCTATTGATTCGGGCTTGTCGAAATTGAACTGAACCCCGTCGTGTCCTGGAGCATCAGGACCCGAGGTGGCCTAATCTCACCTGAAGTGGGCGATTGCTTCAATTCTACGTATGTATTCGGTCTTCTAGGGTCTCCCTGAATGTCGCTGATCGAATTTTAGGGTTCGTCCCATTGAGGAGAGAAATCGGGGTTGCAGATACGGCTCTGGCCTCGGCTCAACGCTGATATTTGTGCCATCTCTTCCCCGGAAAGTGTAAAATCAAAGATGGCGGCGTTCTCGGCGAGGCGCTCCTTTCGGCTGGTGCGTGGGATGGGGACAACTCCCTTCTGCTGCACATGCCAGCGCAGCACGATCTGACCCGGAGTCTTGGAATGGCGTTTTGCTGCCGCTACTATCGCCGGCACCTCGAGCAATCCTCTGCCGCGATAGAGCGGACAATAGGAGACAGTCGCCACGCCGAAAGCGCGATTGGCGGCTAGAACCTTCCTCTGATCGATATAGGGGTGGTATTCGACTTGGTTGCAGGTTAGCGGCGCCTCGGAGAGCGAGACCGCCTGTCGCAGTAGGTCCGTCGTGAAGTTCGAAACGCCGATGTGCCGCGTCAGGCCGCGCACCTTCGCTTGATTCAGCGCTGCAATCGACTCTTTCAGTGGAATACCAGGATTCGGCCAGTGAAGCAGTAGAAGGTCAACCTGATCCAGCCCAAGCCGGCGCAAGCTTGCCTCAGCCGAGCGTTCGAGATCGACCGCCGCGATATCGGTCCACCAGACCTTGGTCGTTATGAACACCTGTTCACGCGGGACGCCCGAGGCCCTAAGACCAGCACCGACCGCCTCTTCATTCTCGCACGCACTCGCAGTATCGATATGCCGATAGCCGTCGACTAGCGCATGCGCAACCAGTTCGCTTCCCTCCGTCCCCTTGAGTTTCCACGTCCCCAGGCCGATGGCGGGTATCGTCGCTCCGTTCGCCTTTACGGTGTGCATAGTGCCTCCTGATCAGATAATTTCTTGCGCCGCAGTATACCCCAAGCTGGCGCAGCAAACACGGACGCTGTCAAATAGGACGACAATCCCACTCCTCATCGTGAATTACTCCGCAGAGTATTGACCTCCACCTCTGACGAGACAGTGCTGAATCAAGTAAACCACCAATGCCGTTGGACGTCGTCTAGCAAACGGCGCTAGACGAGCGATATTTGAAGTTGGACCCATGTCAAGCGGCTTCGTCGAGTTGGTAAGATTTGCACGGTGAGAGCGGAAGATCGATTGCGGCCACGATTCGCCCCTGAGCTCCTTTTTGGAAGACACATGGATATGGCACATCCTGGAACGGGTCAGCTAGAAGACGAGGACTCGACGAGGTTGGCTCACGAGCCATGCTTGGGCATGAGGGTGAAATAGAAGCGGACCCCGTGTTGCTCGGCAAGCCAGCTTTGTTTACTTCGACGGCGCGCGTAGAATGATTATCATTTTAGTTAGTTCGCCACGTGTGCCGCATAAAGCTATCGAGTAGTTTGATAAGCTCGACAACTCCCGACTGCAGCGCCGCTCCTAGCTAACTCAGTATTACGCTTCTTTAGATTTTTTTGGCATCAAAGATCTTGCGCAACAGCTTTGCACCAGTTTCGCCGGGCAACAGGGCCCTTTGGCGGGACCGTGCTCCGAATATGTTGGACGAGCAACCGTGTCTTCCACAGTTCATGCAAATGACCCAGTTGCCTTCGCCGTCGGTCACAACAGCGCCGTCAACCACGCCTCTACTTCCCGCGCTATTGTGGGCTCTCGGCCGGGGCGAGGGCGATGGTCCGCGTCGCCATCGAACATTCGACCACAGGGCGCTAGACGCAGCGCGGCACCGTCTGAGGGTACAGCAGGAGCGCCTGGCGCGCCGCGAAAGATGACGAACTTTTGCGATAGCCGAGCAGAATCCGCGCAAGCTGGGCACGACTCGCAAGCTCGGTTCGCGACAGCGTTACTACCCTAAGTTCTTCGAATCCCAACTCTCTGGCGACAATTCAGTCGCCGGCCACCACGCGGTCATATGGCTAAATCCCTCTTTTCAGGTCCTTCCACCCCACAGATACGCGCTCAATAGCGTCAAGGGCACCATACCAATATGGTAATTTTCTTCGAGACGTTTTCTAGTGAACAACATGTCAGACTCAGCCATTCGTCAGCGATGTGATCCTCGGAACCCAAAATTGGTTGAAGTTTTCCGCGTCGAATCCTTGACCGCGAGCGGACAATCAGGAAGGCGGGAAGTTTCACGGATCGCAGAAACGTTTGACTTGCCTGCTCTTTGCCTCCCACTTATGACAAGCGTCTGCGGGGCTTGAGATCGGTAGTCTTGTCGTCGTTCTGGGCAAACGCGCCGGGCGCGGAGCACTCAAGTTCTCAAGCACCCGGAGCGCTTTGCTCAGGATCGCGCCATGTCAAAATTCAGCAGTGCTCATAGCCTTTCAACCCCAGCGCGGGCACAATCCTCGTCTTCTTGTGCGCTTCCACCGCCAACACCACAGGCACCGATCAGGACACTTTGGCGGAAGATCGGCACTGCGCCTTGGCCATAAAACATGTGGTTGCCCTCGGCAGCGGAGATGCCGCGCAAGGTGGGATGGTCGGCATTTGGAGTCAGATCGCCACTTGGGCGTCCAAACGCGGCAGAGGCCATGGCCTTGCCTTGGCTGCCAAACGAGCCCGCCCATACGGCACCATCCATGCGCTGAAAGGCGACTAACCGACCGCCAGCGTCGCACACGGCAATATTCATCTTGGCGCCGATCTGGTTCGCCTTCTCAATGGCTCCGGCGATCACGCGATTGGCATCTGCGAGGGTCAGGGTCACAAGTTTGCTCCTCTCCATTCAAAAACCTCACTAGGATGCTGATGCGCGCGCCAATCGCTGCGAGGCCTAAGTGCGCGCTAGCTTATCCAAATTAGAACAACTAGAGCGCTGCATGGCTTTCGTGGCAGTGCGCGCTTGCGCATCATCATTTGTCACCGGAACACCGTGACACGCTTACGTTGGTCGGCGACTGGCCTGGGCTTGCAAGAATATGCTCAAGGCTTCGTCCGAAGGAGCTTCACTACCGTTTCTTTGACGCTCTCAGCATCAAGCCCGTGGAGCCTGCGCAAATAGTTTTGGTCGCCGACGACTCCCGAAAATTTATCTGCTATACCGATTCTCAGGAATAACCTCGGCGGCGAGCCGGCTTCCAGGCAAGCCTCGGCCACGGCACCGCCCAGACCGCCGATGACGCTGTGCTCTTCTAAGGTGATTATGGCCGAAACCTCTCGGCTGACCCGAGCGATAGTGTCTTGATCGAACGGCTTTAATGTATGGATTTCCACCACCTGCGTAGAGATGCCCTCCTGTGCCAGGAGGTCGGCCGCCTTAACAGCCGAGCCGAGGATGGGACCTATAGCAAAGATCGCAACGTCGCCCCCCCCTCGAACCACCCGAGCCTCGCCGAGCTTGACCGCTTCCGGCGCGCTCGCGAGACCAGCGCCGCCCTTCTCGAGCCGCAGATAGCCAGGGCCGCCTCGGGCCTGCATCTGCCGAGTCAACACATCGGCCTGCCATGGGTCAGAGGGCGCCACAACGGTCATCTCCGGCAGAGTCCGCATCATCGCCAAATCTTCTGTGGCGAAATGTGACATCCCCAACTTGCCGTACGAAAAGCCGCCGCCCACAGCTACCACAACGACGTCGGCCCGATGATAGCAGACATCGTTACGAAGCTGCTCCATGCAGCGTAGGGTCGGGAAATTGCCTATGGAATAGGTAAACACCCGCGCACCTGACAGGGCCATCCCACAGGCCATTGCGGTCATATTCTGCTCAGCCACACCAGCATTGACGAACTGATCAGGGAACCGCTGGCTATACGAGTTCAGCACACGGAACCCCAAATCGCCGGTGATTAAGATGATCCGTGGATCGCTCTCAGCAAGATTCTCGAGTGCCTTCACAAAGCTGTCGTGCATTTAGACGCCCGCTGCGAACTCAAGTTCGCGCATAGCTATGGCCAACTCCTCCGGCTTTGGAGATCTGTAGTGCCATTCCACCATATTCTCCATGAAAGAGACGCCCTTACCCTTGGTGGTATGGGCGATAATAACGAGCGGTTCGGGGGTGAAGCCACTCGAGGCCACCGCATCGCTCAGCTCGGCATGATTGTGGCCATCAACCTCGGTCACTCGCCAGCCGAACGACCGCCATTTGTCGGTGAAGGGCTCCAAACCCAGCGTCTTTGCCACAGTGGTTAGACCTTGTAGTTTATTATAGTCGATTATAGCGGTAAGGTTTGACAGCTTATGATGACCGGAAAAGAGTATAGCTTCCCAGTTGGAGCCCTCATCGCATTCACCATCGCTCAAGATTACGAAGACGCGCTGTACTCCGCCCTGCCTGCGCAGTTCCATGGCCATACCGGTTCCGACGCCTAAGCCATGGCCGAGCGATCCGGTGGAGAGCTCCACCCCAGGCACTCCCTTGTGCGACACGTGCCCGGAGAACACTGAGCCGTTCTTGAAGTGCTCCTTCAACAACGCAACCGGAAAGAACCCGCTCTCGGCTAGGACGGCGTACATGCAAGTGCCTGCATGCCCCTTAGACAGGATCACTCTATCCCGCGTCGGCAATATCGGGTCTTCCGGGTCGAAGTGCAACTCCTTGCCATACAGCACCGCTAAGATGTCGGCGATTGACAGGGCCGAACCCACATGCGCACTACCACTCTCGGCGGCCATCCTTACTACATGCTTGCGAATCCGAATCGCGAGAGCCTCGGTATCGAGTGTATAACGCAACGCATTCTCCGACATTCAGTTCAGCCCGCAACCCTATATAACCAATCCGGCTCCAAATATTTTAATCTGACATTGCTTTGACCATGATCTTCTCCGATCCCTCTTTATCCTCTCCAGATGTGGAACCTTTCGTATCTAAGCATGTATAAAGTTTTCCGGCCGACCAAATCTGTGAGACCTTCCCCCAGCCTGCGGCGCTCGCCACATCAGGAAAGAAGCCTCTTCCATTATAGTTTGCGCTCGTGTTGCACAGCACAGGAATTCCACTCGCCATTTCGTATTCGGTCAAAAGTTCAAATAGAAATGGGTTACTTTCTGCGCTCACAGTTTGCACGCGCGCAGTGCCATCGAAATGGGTAACTGCTGGTATCCGAGATGCCCACTCCGGTCTGACTACGTGATCATAAAGCATGAACTCGTCCGGCGTCCCCGGATCAAATATTTCTTGCGCCCGATGCTGCAGACATACCGGCGCTATCGGTCGATACCACTCTCTTTGTTTAATATCGTTTAGCCGTGACCTCATTTCCGTCGAAGTGCAAGGAGCAACGATACTACGGTTCCCCAGAGCTCTTGGCCCCAGCTCTGCTCTGCCATGCAGAATTACGCATGGATCGCCGGTCTCATGCAGTAACCTCGCAAGATCTCGAACATCACAAGATGACGTGGACCAGTTCGTGGGCGAAGCGCTTTCCATGACAATCGGCCCCGAATACGTGCACCAGTCGAGCGCCACACGCCTGTCATGTTTAACCATCGCGCAACAAGCGGTGCCGATCGCGCCGCCGGCATCATTTGGAAATGGTGGTATCCACATAGAATGGAAAAGCCCGCTCTTACGAAGCGCGCTATTCCATTTGATATTCAGCGCGCACCCGCCGACAAAGCAAAAATTATTCGCCTTTATGTTCTGCCGTTGCAGATGATAAGATAGAGAAGATATCAAAAGCTTTTGGAGGAACGCGTGCCAAGACGCAATAAAATCGGGATGCGAGTTGAACTCACTCGAATAGATGGCGTCGTTAAATTGGCTCATAATCTCCAATCCAAAGTTCTCCGTTAGGTCTATATCACCATGATGCTCTCGCGAGGAGATCGCTTTTTCAGTGATGACTTTGTATAGATTGTCGAGAATACTAATGATTTCCTCGTCGACCTTTCCATAAGCGGTGTAGGCCATAATCTTGCCCGCCAAGCCAAGTCTCGCGGGAAAGTCTATCGGAGCGTCAAACGGCTTAAACCTCTGCACGATCGAATAGTAAGCGTCTCCCAAAAGATAGAACGGGCAACCCAAATTGATGACCGAACCATCTCTGCCGCTTACTTGATAGAGAAATGGAAGCATTGCGCCGTCCCAGACAAGTACGGTGCAGTCCTCTCCGGCCTTCGCAAATGGACTCGAGCAATACCCACCCATAACGTGGCCCGCATAGTGAGAATAACTAACATATGGAAAATCAACGGTGAGATAATTGTATTCGTGGAGCAAATCGTCCGACAGGTAACCGCGTCGGTACGGCCCGGTTGGAAGTCTTACTTCGACGCCAAAGAAGGGTTTGACGCGGTCTGGTCTATGCCAGCCGTCTATCACGTATTTGTCAACAGACCTTGGGTCTACATCGAATTGGCGCAATATGTCGAAGACTTGCGAGAGGTCATCTAACCTACTGTACCTTTCTCGATTTCTTACCTTTTCCAACTCGACGCTGAATATGAGTACTCCATCGTCGATCAATGCAACACCGGCGTCGTGCGTGACCTTTATTCCGCAAATCTTCATTTTGCATCCATCAAGACAATGCTGCCATCGAGGCTAACCATACCCCAACTCCCCAACTGAATCTACGCCTGGTACCACAGTGACGGCGGCTGCAACGTCGACACATCGCTGTTTAGATAGTGGACGCGAAAAATGATTGGCCTGACAAGTCCGCGCTGCAAGTGATCCCCCGCCGTGAACCACAGACACCGCTGTCAAGCACTACGTAGTTCTTTCAATCGAGCCTACGAACGCGCAAAATCCGATAGTCGATCAGCACCGGTGAGCATTTTCGGAGCGAATCAAGAAAACTCGCATTCTCTTGGCGGACATGTCCATGCAGACCACGGTTGGCGTTGCAGCCGGAGCAAAGCTGATCGCACTGAAGTCTCTCCGGCCCAGGATGCGGTCGTGCCCTGAAGCCCGCGTTGGACTGAGGAAAAGGTGGTCTAACTACACTTTTTTCGAGCCTGCCCACGACAACAGGGCCGGGCGGGACAAAGAAGCATTTGAAACCGCACTTCAGACCGTCAAACAGCAATGAGTGATTCCGCCGGGGCCGGCGCGGCTCTTGTCGCTCGCATGTAAGACGTGCTGTAGGTCTATCAGAGGTCTCACGCCCCCGTGGCGCCTGCTCGCCTGTCTGACTTCGGCCTCAACGCAGATGAGAACGCAGCAGACTCGCTAGATTTTTTTCTAGCTGTTCACGGCCCTGGAAGAAAAGTGACCGAGCGCCACACCATCGATTATGCTTATACGCTCAGGTGTTTGTCGGACGTGCATTTTGCTAACTCGGCGGAGGTCGTCCTGGTTCGGAACAATCTCAACACCCACAAGCTAGCCTAGCTCAACGAACCCTTTCCGGTCCCAACGTCTAAACTGCCGCATTCGCCAACCGAATTTCATTGGCCGCGACGCCCGCGCGTGGCAGACACGACGAACCCACGCCAATGCAACTGGCAATTCGAAACACTGACGACCGCGTCAAGCTCAAGAGAGTATCTCCTCACTTCGAGGAACTCGGGCGACCAGGCATGTCCGGCCAATCCAGCGACTTGCGTCGCGGCACTTAGCAATAGGCGCCATCTCCAAGCTATCGCTGTCAGTCGGCAAAGATGTTTATCTTCGCATGCTGCAACAGCATGATAGTCTTGGCATCCACGATATTTCCGGACGCGATCATAGCAAAGGCCTGCGCAAAGGAGATCTCAAGCACTTCGATATCCTCACCCTCCTCCGCCAATCCACCACCGATCCCCGGCCGGGATGCGGAATCATACTCTGCGACAAAGAAGTGCAACTTCTCGGTGAATACCCCGGGACTCATGAACGCCTCGAAAACCTGCTTCACACCACCCACAACATAGCCGGTCTCTTCGGCAACCTCATCACGGATACGTTCCTGCGGCTCCGCGCCGTCGAGCCCGCCGGCAGGCACTTCGACCAGAAGCTCGCGATACCCGTTCAGGAACGTGGGTAGGCGGAACTGCCGAATCAGAATGACAGATCGGCGTTTGAGGTTGTAGAGTAGAATGGCCGCGCCATTGCCCTTATCGTACACCTCTCGCTTTTGCGCCTCCCACGCGCCGTTGCCTCGTCGCCACGAAAGCGTGACCGACTGCAGCAGATATTTCCGTTGGCAGATAGTCTCCGCCTCCTCGATACGGACACGGCTCGAAATGTCACTCATTAGCGATCCGCTTCTTTGTTCGATATACCTTGCACCACCAAACTCTGACCAACAAGCTAGTAACAATCGGCATATTGATTTGTCGGCCCTACGCACGGACAACTCGACGATAACGTCCTGCCCACTCTGCCCCTCAACGTGCTCGAGGTTCCGACCGAAACAATTTTGGGCCTCGTTCTACGCCCTCACGGCCCGATGCACCGCCTTGAAAGGTCGAAAGCAAACTCGTCACCGCTTCGATCGGAGGCAGCTAAGCCGATTGCAAAGCGTTCTGTCGGGCTCGCAATGAAACTCCAGGAACACACTGTCCGCCCGCTGCCAACCTTGGCTATAACTGGCGCGCCTTCGCGCTGGCCGCCAATCGAGCCGCCGTTAGTGCGTGGGCCCGCACCGCATGAGCAATATCAATGGTCAACGGAACGCTGTGCTGCTGCATCTCACCGATGCTTAGCACGTCGACCACAAGATCGTTAGGGCCAAACCAACTGCCGCGCCTGCCTAGAATGATACCAAGTTCGGGTACGACCTCATGCGCCTTGACGATGATGTTCTTACAATCCCATGGAGCCAGGAACTGAGCTTTCGTGCCATGCAGAACACCGCCAGTGGCACTGGCGGCCCGGATCACCAAGTCCGGCTGACGACGCAGGAAGGCAGGACTCCGCAACCAAATCCACGATGGCAGCCAGGGTTTCGGCTTGGTCGATCTCGTGGATATCATTGACGACGGATACATTACGCATGCTTTTGACCTCGCCATGGCCAGACCCTCCCCAGGCCGGGCCCCCGATAGCTGCTGACCGATGCGCGGTTTGCCTCGTCGATGCTCGCCTTCATGGACGCCAATTCCAAATCGGCAGTGACAGCTTTCAGGTGACGCCCGACGTCTAGGGCCACTTCGAGATTTTCCAAGACATTCAAGCCGGCTCACACACCCAATCCTCGGGCGGAATGTAGGTTCAGCGACACCTGCAACAGTCGAAAATGCGCGACAGTCGCGCATTTGTCCGCCGACCCATTTTGCCAATTTCGCAAAGCAGTTACAATGATTATGTCTGAAGTCTATGCCTTAGTGTATCTCCGAACACGTATTGAACCATCGAAGTGAGTTGTGATTCAAAGGGACGACTTGGAGAGGAGCTTCGACTTTGGCGAAAGAGAACATTGGTCACTACGACCGCAGCCGGATGCACGATCCGAGTGACTTGACGGACGAGCAATGGGCATTGGTAGACTCCGCTGATTGCACCAGACAAGTGAGCAAGCGGAGGATCGTGCGAGAGGAGCTAATGGCTTGATGCACTGAGCAGCGTTTGTGCCAATGGCGAGCAGTCCCGAAGCATCTATCGCCGCGCAGCACCATGCTCGGAATTTGGCTTGTAAGATTGGGACGGTACGCTCAATAACGCCGAAATTTGGCCAACCGAGAAGCACGCCCCGGCGCCCCCACTATGGACGAGGCGTCAAGGGCGCGGAAAAAGGGAGCGCGGATCGACCCGCATGGCTACGATGCGGGAAATGAGATCGAAGGCGAGAAGCGCCCCTTCCTAGTCGATACCCGGGCTTGCTGCTACACGCCCTCGTGCATTCGGCGGACATCAAGGATAGCGACGGCGAGCGTTGGTGATGGCCACGCATTTTGGCCTATATCCCTTTTTGCAGAAGCTCTACGTTTATGGCCCCTACCAGGGGCCAATCTTTCAAGCCACCGTGCCCACAATCCTTCGGCAACTCGATGCGGGAAAGGTCAAGCGTGCTGATACTACAAACGGTTTCGCCGTCTTGCCAAAGCGATGGCTCGTCCAACGTTCGATCGCTTGGCTCAATCGCTGTCGACGCCTGCCAAACATTGGGAGAGCCTCAACCGAAAGGCCCTCGCGTTCTTGGATATTGCCCCCATCCGCCAAGACACTGCCCCAATACAACCGGGACGAAGAGCGGCGCTTCATCCACTGGCACGCTCAGCACGCTGACCGTGCCAAGTGAACAGATTCTGTCGCGAGAGGCCATGCTGGCGCGCCCCTCCACCACTTAGCGCCTTCGCATAGGGTCCTGCCGCAATCCACCCCCTCGAGCTCCTCGCCGGAGCGACGAACCCACCCCGACCTGTATCTTGACCCAGCCTCGTGGCTTTAATAGTTGACGCCACTCGCCCAACTGATATTTAGTTACTTCTGCAAATATCGTGTATTCAGGCTTCGACATTCACTCAACGTCTTGAGCATTATGCCACGTACCTCACCGGTCCGACGTGACGCCGGTCGGGTGTATAAAGTCGGCCTCATAGATAGTTGAAACGCTGAGCTTCAGGCTGAATGAGGAACGACATCACTTGCCTGTGGAGGTTATTCTGAATGGAACGCCCGGTGCTAAATGGCATAGTAATCGAAGGAACCGATTTTGTAGGGAAGACGACACTCGCCAACAACTTGCTTGGTTGTCTCGCCCGGTTCGGGCTCAACGCTTTCCATAGGAAGTGCTTTTTATCGAAAGAACCCATCATCCAATTTTTGTCCGCGCCTTCGGAGGGGCGATCTTTAGAAGAAAGTGACTGGATGCTTACGGCGGCATATTTACTTGATGATATCAACCCGCGCGAACTAGATAACTTTGCTATACAGGAGCGAAATTGGATTTCCCAAGTTGCTCGAAATCGCTTTTTCCATGGCGAGAAGTTTGTCGAGTACTCCAGGAGAATAGAACAACGGCACTATCAATTTAGTACCCAAATATATCTACATTCGTGTATAGATGCCAAGCGAGCCAGGGCCGCCTCTCGACCACCTAAAGGAACGAGAAACGCTCTCCTTTCATCGGATCCAGTACTTCATCAAGAGTTTGATGAATTCTCAATGTCGATACTACCAAAAAATGAACAGTGGTTGATAGTGGACACATCCTCGCTGTCACCGGTAGATGTATGTAATATAGTGCTGAAGGCAGCGGGAGAGCTCGGTTCCCTTACCGAAGCTAATTCATCGAATTGAGTTGAGGTGGGCAGTAACCGAAATATCCTTGAGCTGTGTTGTTAGACAGATGCCGATGGCATTCTGATTGACCAATAAATTTCAACTACACCGTAGATTTCAAAGACGCTTTATTGTCATCAGCAAGCCAAGCGAAATAGCCCGATGTCGTCGGTGTCCTGCCGGTCGGATAAGAATTGCGCGAGAGAAGCGACGATTTCCGATAGCGGGGTTCCGGGACGGATGGTTTGCAGCCAGGAGCCGAATGAGTCCCACACGAGCGCGGCAGAAGTGACTGGCGCTCCTCAAACACACCTACGACTTCTCCAACGAGTTCCTGTGCGAGCGCTGGGTGGAGAACCACTGTTGCCAGTTCTTCTGCGGCGAGATGTTCTTACAGTACCGGCCGGTGTTCGACCGCTCCTCGCTGACGCGTTCGCGCCAGCGGATGGGACGGATGGGCGAGGAGAAGTGACCTGCCACCGAAGTTTCATCCAGCCGCAGTTAGAGTCCTGTTGCGTTGTACGCCGACTGGCGCGGGTGGAGCAACGGGCGATCGGCGGAGCTGGTCGGGGTTGCGCAGCCGATCGCCCGTTGCGGTGAGGATGGCGGCGTAGGCCGCCGGCGTCTGGTATTTGAGCGAGGAGTGCGGCCGCTCGCCGTTGTAGTCGGTGACCCAGGCAGCAAGCTTGCGCCTGGCGTCGTCAAGACCGAAGAACAGGGTTTCGTTCAAGAACTCGTCGCGCATCCGGCCGTTGAAGCTCTCGACGAACGCGTTCTGGATCGGCTTGCCCGGCGCAATGAAGTGCCAGTGGATGGCGTTGTCCTTGCGCCAGGCCAGCATCGCGTTGCAGGTGAACTCGGTGCCGTTGTCCGAGACGATCGAACCCGGCTTGCCGCGCCGGGTGACGATCGAGGTCAGCTCCCGTGCCACCCGCCGGCCCGAGATCGAGGTGTCGGCGATCGCGCCCAGGCACTCCTTGGTCACGTCATCGACGATGTTGAGGATGCGGAAGCGTCGTCCATTGGCGAACTGGTCCGACACGAAGTCCAGAGACCAGCGTGCGTTCGGCCTGGCTTCCACCAGGATCGGCACGCGGACCCCACACGCCTTGCGGCGGGCGCGACGCTTGCGCACGGCAAGCCCTTCCTCTCGATAGAGCCGGTGGATGCGGTTGATGCCGGACGGCTCGCCTTCCCGCCGCAGCAGGACAAACAGCCGCCGGTAGCCGAACCGCCGGCGCTCATTGGCCAGTTCGCGCAAGCGGACCCGAAGCTCGGCGTCAGGCGGCCGACGCGATCGGTAACGAACCATCGTCCGATCCGCACTTACAATCGAGCAGGCCCGCCGCTCCGACAGTCCCATCAGGGTCTGCAGATGCGCCACTGCGGCGCGCTTGGCAGCGGGCCCTACCATTTTTTTGAAAGCAACTCCCGCAGCGCTGCTGCGTCCAGCATCTGCTCGGCCAAGAGCTTCTTCAGCTTGGCATTCTCATCCTCAAGGGCCTTGAGGCGCTTGGCCTCGGACACGTCCATGCCCCCGAATTTCGCCTTCCAATTGTAGAACGTCGCCTCCGATATCCCGTGCTTGCGGGCCACATCGGACGTCTTCGCCCCAGCCTCGTGCTCCTTCAGCACCGCTATGATCTGCTCTTCCGTAAACCGCTTTCGCTTCATCTGTCCGTCCTTCGTCAGGGCGGACTCTAACTCGATCCGGAGGAATTTCTTAGGGGCAGGTCAATCTGCGCCAAAACATTTCAAATCAGTTCGTGACGAACCTACATATGTGTCGGACCCGGATTGAGACAGCCTTTGCTCTCGTAGTCGCTATTCTGGTAGACAAACCATTTCTCGCGCACGGCTCTTGGGCGTGTTGCTGAGCATCGTTATTAGGATCCGCTGCATACAAGCCTTGCTATAATCGGCTTGTCCCTTATCGTAGGCTTCGCGTTGTCGCGCACCTGATTCAGCAATAGACGCGCTCCCGCTGGAAATTGCGATCCGTTGGGTCGCTGACAGATCTGAGCAGCGAGCACTTACTTCAAATTCTGGTTGACACGTCCGCTTCCCAACTACAATAGTACGACAGGTGCTACTCTACCTTAAACTGTACGCAGATTTAAGGAGGGCTTTTTACTCAAGGCACGACACACATGCCCAATTGTATCAACTCCGCCGAACGGAAGACTCGGGAAACGCAAGTCACGAGCGAACCCGCGCAACACGCGATGGCATCTTACTAAATTGGAGGCGCAGATGCGAGTTACACTGATTCGGCATCACGACTTGGGCAACGTTAACACACGACTTCCCGCCAGCCTTAATGCTCGTCAAGGCGCGCTACCACCGCTCGGTTTGACCTACATTGGCTCTGCATTGCGGGCTGCGGGGCACGCGGTTCAGATCATCGACTCCATCGTCGATATGCTCAGCGCTGAGCAGGTTTACCAGCGGATTATGGACTTCCGCACTGAAGTGGTTGGCGTCACCGCGATGACGCCAACGTTCCGAGGCGCGCAGGAAGCTGCTCAACTCGGGAAACGTGCCGGCTGCGTCGTCGTAATGGGCGGCGTGCATATGGCGCTCTTCGCCCGAGAAACCCTCACCTACGACTACATCGATTACGGCGTGGTGGGTGAGGGTGAGGAGGCGATGGTTCGTCTGTGCGATGCTTTGCAGTCTGGCAGGTCAGTGGAGGATATCCCCGGCTTGGCTTACAAGCAAGCAAACGGCGAAATCGTTTCCGGATCTCCCGTCGTCATACAGGACCTCGACGCATTGCCGTTTCCTGCTTTCGATCTCCTGCCGATGGAAAAGTATACGTCAATTATTGGACTTAGCCCCGTATCGACCATTATGGGCTCGCGCGGATGTCCCTATAAGTGCGGCTTCTGCTATAAGACACCTTCGGATGCGAGCTACCGGCGCCGAAGCGCGAAGAATATCGTCGATGAGATCGTGTTCCTCAAGGAGAACTACGGCGTTCGGGAAATATTGTTCTACGACGATCTCATGCCAGGAAAATACATACGGGAACTCTGCGCGGAAATCATCTCCCGCAACGTCAAAATTCAATGGGAGGTGCCGCAACGTGTAAATCTCGTTACCCCAGAATTGCTCAAATTGATGTATTCCGCCGGTTGCCGCATGCTCCGCTACGGCGTCGAGCAAGGCGACCCCAATATGATGCAGGTCGTTGAAAAGAGCATCACCGTCGATCAGGTAAGAAATATCTTCCGCTGGACTCACAATGCCGGCATCGACACCTTCGCCTACTTTATCATCGGATATGTGGGCGAAACTGACGCGACCATGCGGGCAACTATCGATCTCGCCAAGGAGCTCAACCCAAGATACGTGATGTTCACCAAAGCAACGCCGTTGCCCGGCACCCCACTTATGGAGGCCGCAATCGCCGCCGGGCTGATTGATCGCGGCTACTGGAAGGACTTTGTTCTCGGCAAGCGCGATCGACCAATTCGGCCCTGCGTGCCAAACGCAAGCCGCTGGGTCAGACGTGCATATCGAGAATTTTACTTTCGGCCATCCCGCGTCATCCGGCAACTCCTGTACCTCCGGTCGTGGAGCGATGTCAAAAAGAGCTTCGATGCCTTCATGGGCATACTGTTCTTCAAAATGGCAGAAAACGAAATACTCGAGCGAATAAGCACATCTACCGACAGGCCCGCACCACAGCCGCTTCATACACGCTAGAGGATTTTTAGACCGGCAATCAAAGGTCAACAACTGATCGCGACCCCTGACTTCTGTCCTGATTACCTCGTTGCTTTCTCGGAACAATTGTCTAGCCGAACGGGGCAGAACGAGAGCATCTTGCTTCACGGTATTAGGCTCCAGCGGATGGTAGCCCATCATGCCGGGGAACTCGTCGATCAAAGATCGCAATATTAGTTGTGAGGATTAGATGACAGAGGAGACTGTCCTAGAATATGGCATCGCTAAAAGACAGGATGCAGTTGTCTTCGTGCCGGTCTTGAACGAGCAGGACGCCATTCTTTCCTTTCTGGAGCGGTGGTCTAAGTTCGATTGGGACATACTCCTGCTCGATGGAATGAGCCACGACAATACAATCACTATCATCAATGATTTCTCGAAACAGCAGGCAAGCGGAGGCGAGACCATCACGCTCATTCGGGCAGAAGAGCGGCATGGCCTCGCATTCAACACCTGCCTGGGCCTGCAAGCGGCCTTGAACGCCGGGTATCGCTACGTCATCGTCGCGGATGTCGGCACGCAACGCCCCGCTGACGCGTGGAAGATGCTGGAGTCCGCACGCCAAGCTTCGCCGGCTGAAAGATTGATCTTTCGAGGGTCGTACTTCATCAGGGGGTCGCAGACACAGAATTTTCCAATCTACCGCCGCCTTGTCACGATCGGAGCTAGATGGGTCTCTTGGGTTTTGCTCGGCAGCACCGGGACGTATCCCACGCACGCCTTCAAGGTCTGGCCGCGCCAAGCGTTGAGCGATATTCCGTTCTGGGGGCTTGTAAATGGAGCCATCGCGAGATGCGAGAACGGACCAGAGTTTCAGGTTGGTATGACGTTTCTTTCATTGGCCAACGGCTGGTCAGTTGTCGAGTTTCCTATGATTTTTTTTGGAACAAAGTCTACGTTTCGGTGGCGCTGGATCCCAAAGTTCGTCCGAGAGGTTTTACGCATCAGACGCTATCGGCCGAGAGAGGCCTGAGAGACCAATGACCATCTTCAGTTGCATCAGAGTCGTCACGCCGCTTCGTCGAGATAGCACAACGACGCGTCTCGTTTCTCAAAAGTTGACGCGGTTCGGACAACTCCATGCAGATTGGTGGGCCACGCATCAGACACTTCTTCCACGTCGAGACACGGAGAGGAAGACGGTCGAACCGGTTGGCAGTTTCGAGGTCATCCGATGATCATCATGTTTTCAGGCATTGATGGCTCCGGAAAGACTGCAATGACCACCAGCGTTGCGAAGCGTTTAAGTGAGACGGTTTTCGATGCGGAGGTTTGCGAGCCTCGCTACCTCGCTAACGAGGCGATGCTGGACTTTGCGAGCCCAGGTATAGCGATCGTTGCCTATACTACGCAAAGCTCGATCCTACCATGTACGTGTGCGAAGCGGTCGTCGACTAGATCACCTTTCCGACGATCAAGCTCCGCAAACATGAAAGCCCTATCCTCGTCTGCGATCGCGGGCCTTTGTTGGACGTTCTGTCACAGGCTATCCAGTACGTCGTGGACTTGCCCTATTTCCTCGACTTGTGTGTGAAGTTTCTGGTCCTCGACGTCAGTTTCCGAGATTGAGTGCGTGGCGAGCGAATCGTGAGCGAACTCCAGATGCAACTCAATGCCAGAACGGAGCTGTCACCGGCTCCCCTCGTGTTGTTTGTCGACGGGAAGGGTACTCTGTTCGCCGGAGACTTGCTCGCCGAATCCATCTTGCGCGCGTTCAAACGAAATCCGCTGGTGTTGATCCTTGTATTGATTTGGCGGCTTCGCGGGCGTGCGTATCTAAAGTACCGGCTTGCAAACATCTCCCGGCTTGACGCAAACCACCTGCCTTATCACGCTCATGTCGTCGAATTTCTGCGCCAGAAGCGAGCAAAAGGATACCGGCTTATTCTGGCCACCGAGTGCAATCTGATATACGCCCGCGCAATCGCCGCTCACCTTGGCTTCTTCGATGATGTGCTCGCGAGCGACACGGACCTCGACCTGAGCGGCGCAGCCAAGAGAGCGGCAATCCTCCGCTACTGCCAAGCCCGAGGCCTCGATGAATTTTGCTATCTTGGTAACGTATTTTCCGAAATCGACGTTTGTATACATGCCGATGATGAATTCGTCGTGCAGCGATTTGGGCCCGGTCCGGTTGCCGTCTCGACTATGGTTGTGCCTGGTCGGATCTCCCCGACGGTAGGATTGCACTTCGGTGCTATTGTTCAAGCTATCCGGCCACATCAATGGGCTAAAAACCTGCTAGTCTTTGTTCCTATCATCGTCAGCCATCGGCTCAATAATGTCGGCGACCTGATCGGGTGCATGTTAGCGTTTGGCTCGTTCAGCACTTGCGCATCTGCAATCTACCTCTTCAATGATCTTTTCGACATCGACTCCGACCGCCTTCATCCCCAGAAGCGGCACCGCCCGTTCGCCTCTGGCAAGTTGCCAATATCACACGGGCTCAGTTTAACAGCAGGGCTTCTTTCTTATGCATTTCTGCAGTCATGGCTCTTCTTACCTGCCGATCTCGTTTTGGCACTGCTAGCATATGTAGTCGCGAACTTCGCCTATACGATGGTGCTAAAGAACAAGATCATAATCGACGTCGTGGTCCTTTCGTCTTTGTACATGCTTCGGATCTTGGCCGGCGGCATAGCAACCGGCGTAGTTGTCTCAAACTGGCTTCTGACTTTTTCGCTGTTCATTTTCGCGTCTCTCGCGCTAGCCAAGCGATACTCTGAACTGATGACTTTCCCTGCAGGAAAAGACGCACCCGCTCGAGTTCCCGGCCGCGGCTATCGATTGGGCGATGCGGAGGTAATGGGCAGCATAGGAACCGCCAGTGGTGTCTCCGCTGTTCTTGTCCTGGCTCTTTACATCGACAGCAATCAGGTCCGGTTGATCTACGACAACCCTCATCATTTGTGGTTACTGTGCCCGCTTCTGCTCTATTGGATCGCTCGGTTGTGGATCATAGCGCGCCGCGGAGAAGCGGGAGATCCGGTTCTCTTCGTCGTGACTGACTGGCCGAGCAAGTGTTTGGCTCTTCTGTCGTTTCTCTTAATCTACTGGGAATGATTGACGACACTAAGAAGGTGCCGCATTAAATCGGTCTTTGCGAAGCTCAAGCACCTTCCTACGCAAGGCCTCAGCGCGAGCCCTCGACACGGTTTACGCTGCAATTGCTGTTGCCCTCGACGCCTTCTCCGCAGAAGAATGTGCTAATTACCGCAATAACTCAGGATATCGAACTTAATCTCGTCCTGCTTTAGATCGCAATCTTCGCGATCGCTTCGATTGCGATTGGCATTTTCTTCAGCGGCGCGATCTCAAAGAACTTGCGCCGTGTATGCGCCCAGCAGCCGACCTCGATGATCGGGCCCGGCTTGCGCGAGGCCTCGTAGAGGCGGTTGAAGCCGGCATAGGCATCCGCCTGCATCGGTCCGGCATAGCCGGCAAGATGCGTCTCGGGATGCGCACCGGCGCGGTCGGGCGAGTAGAAGAACAAGGCTGCCGGCGGCGCGTGCCCGGCAGAGGGACGATCGTCGCGCACATAGGTCCAAATGCGCCCCGTGCGCGTCTTGCCCTTGGCCAGAACCGGCACCGTGGTGTCATCGGCGTGGAGACGCTCGCCTGCAAGTACGTGCGCCTTGGTCGCCTCGACCAGCGGCATCAAGGTTGCAGCCGCCGCGCCGACCCAATCGGCCACCGTGGAGACATCAAGCGCCACGCCCTCATGCCCATAGGTCGTGCTCTGCCGGTTGAGCGGCAGATGCAGCCCGTATTTGGCGAACAGGATGTGCGCCAGCAGGCGCGGCCCGCGCGTCCGCGTGAGATCGGATGGAACGGCGCCGGCGGCTGCGTGATCGCCTCGCAGGCGCGGCACGAGAACTTCTCGCGCACATGCTGGATCACCTTCCACTGCCGTGGCACGAGCTCCAGCGTCTCGGTCACGTCCTCGCCGATCTTGCGCAACCTCTCGCCGCCGCAGCACGGGCAATTGGCCGGCGCCGGATGCACGATGCGCTCGCGCGGCAAGTGCTCGGGCAGCGGCCGCCGTGCCGGGCGCTGGCGCTCGAACGGCCGCACGTCGATATTCTCCGCCTTGGCCCGCTCGGCTGTCATCTGCGCAGCCGCCTCGGCCTCGGCGGCATCCTCCTCGAGATCGGCGAGTTCGAGCTCGAGCTGCTCGAGCACCGATGCGCGCTCCGACGAGGGCCCATACTGCTCGTGCTTGAGCTTGGCGATCGTGAACTTCATCTGCTCGATCAGCAGCGAGCGGGCGCGGACCTCGGCTTCGAGATTGCGCGCCTTGGCTTCTGCCGCGAGCTGGGCTGCCGTCGCTTCGGAGAGCGCGGCCTGGCCGGCGAGCACCAGCGCCTTCAGCGTCGCGACGTCATCGGGGAGCGAATCGGCTTTGATCATCACAGGAGATGGAATCACAGCTCCGGCCGGCACGCATCAGCGCCGTCACGTTCAAGCGCTCAACCAACAGTCTCCGGCCGCCACGTCCGCTGCGGATGCCGCCAGTCGATGCCTTCGAGCAGGTAGCCGAGCTGCGCTGACGTGATCGTCACCGCTCCGTCCACAGCCTGTGGCCAGATGAAGCGGCCGCGCTCCAGCCGCTTGGCGAACAGGCACATCCCCTGGCCGTCGTGCCACAGCACCTTGATCAGGCTGCCGCTGCGGCCGCGGGACACGAATAGATGGCCGCCATGCGGATCGCGCTTCAAGGTCTCCTGGACCAACAGCGCCAGACCGTCGAAGCCCTTGCGCATGTCGGTATGGCCGGTCGCCAGCCAGACCTGGGTGCCAGAGGGGATCGGGATCGTCATCGCGAGGCCCGAAGCGCCGCGATCACCGCCGTCACCATCGCGGCATCCGCCGAGCCGCTGATCCAGATCTTCCTCCCCCCCGATCTCGACCTCGATCAGCCCTTGCGTGCAGGCTGCCGCCGCGTGCGGATCGGCAACGATCGTCACTGCGGCAAAGCCTGGCGGCGACGCCTCCTTGCCACACAGCTGCTGGCGCCAACGGAACACCTGACTGGAATGCACCCCGAACGCCCGCGCCACTCCCAAGATCGTCGCGCCCGGCTGCAACGCCGCAGTGACGACGCGCTCCTTGTCCACCCGCGACCAATGCCGCCGTCGCCGCTCCGACGTGATCACTTCCACTTCCGCTTTGGCCATAGGACTAGCTGCAGGACTAGTCCTATCGCTTCAACAAGCGTCACCTCCGCGCAAGGCGGCCGTCGCCGGGGGCTTACGGCGCAAGGCGTCCCTCACCGGATGCGCACCCAGAGGTCAACGACCTCGCGCCCGCAATCATTCTCGTCGCAAGATCGCAAGCCTGGGTTTGGTTGCAAAGCCGGTGTCGGCGGACACGTATTTGGCGGCCGGAAGATCCGGATCGTCGATCCGTCCTTTTGGAAGAAGCAACGCGCTATCGTGAGCGCATAGCCATGGCGCGAAATGTAGGTCGCGAAGATGCCTATCTGGCGGTTTGCTGACCTAGCCTATTGCCGCGCCGCACGACGGCTTGCCCTACTTGAAGAAGCCAGTCTCGTCGATGACGGGAATCGGTAAACCGAGCCCGGCGGTCCAAGATCGCCTGTTGCCATCATGGGACAGGATCGCCGGCCGCCTCCGCGGTCCAGCCGCTCTTGCTCTCCTCGGCGCCCAGAAGACCTCCCAGAAACTGTCCTGCACTCGTTGCAACACGATCACGCTTGAACAACGGACGTACCCGCCTCTTGATCTCCCCCAAGCGCCGCAGCCACCATAAAAAGCGTCTATTCAATCGAGACCGCCGGCATCGCCCAGGATCGTTGAATCATAGTCGCCATCGGATTCGGAGATCTTCGGAAAGAGCAACTTCAATGCTAGGATTAGTCTTAGCCTTCCCGAGCTGCCTAACGGACGCAGGGCGGAGTCACAGAAGGCTTACAAATCTCCCTCGCGGACCTCGTTATAGAGGATTCCGAGGTTGACGTGCTCGCCCATATTGTCCGGCTCGTCACTCGTATTTGATCTGTCGGCTGATTGGACGAGCTGAAGATTGCAACCTATCCCTACACGATCTGGTGTAATAGCTTGAGGGTCGAAAGCAAGCCGGCCGCCGAATCGAGCGGCAGGCAGCTCGGGCCATCGCACAACGCGTTATCCGGCTCAGGATGGAACTCGAGGAATACCCCGTCGGCACCAGCCGCGACCGCGGCCTTAGCGATAATCGGCACGCCGGCGCGGCGGCCGCCTGTCGAGGCACCGTTAGTGCGCGAGTCCGCGCCGGGGAGCTGGACGGCATGGGTTGCGTCAATTGTCACAGGCACACCAAGACTCTGCATCTCTCGAATGCTTAGCATATCGACGACAAGATTGTTGTAGCCAAACGAGCTGCCACGCTCGCATAAAATAATGCTCAGGTTAGGCGCAACCTGACGCGCCTTGGTAATTATGTTCTTACAGTCCCACGGAGCAAGAAACTGGGCCTTCTTCACATGCAGTGCCCCCCCAGCGGCATATGTTGCGCGAGCAGCGGCGACGACCAGATCGGTCTGGCGGCACAAGAAGGCAGGAATTTGCACTATGTCAGCGACATCAGCGACAGGTTCGGCTTGGTCGACCTCGTGGATATCGGTAGCAATTGGTACGTTCAGCATCTGTTTGATTCCGGAAAGCATTGCCAAGCCCTCCGTCAGACCGGGCCCGCGATAGCTGCCGACTGAGGAGCGATTGGCCTTATCGAAGCTAGCCTTGAACACAAACGGCAAGCCTAACTTAGTGGTAACCTCCCGTAAGTGGCACCCAACCTTGATTGCAACCTCGAGGCTTTCCAACACATTTACGCCAGCGATCACCACGAGCGGCTGGCCGTCGCCAAGCGAGAGATTCAAACGATCAATATGAGTTACGGCCATGGCGTGTCCTAAGCGGCGTATGCAGCTGCCCCCCGTTGGATGATATGCTCAGGCATTTCTCGCCATCGCGTCTCTTCAAAGGATCGCAACAAGTGTATCCTGGATCGTATTCAGTTTGCAACCGAACGTGGCGGTAGCTTTTATTGTGTGCATTCAGGAAATCGAGCGGGTGATTTGGAGGATCATAGCCGCGGAAGCATGCAGGTAGGAACGTAACCATCCGCCGTAGGCTGCGGAGGAAGTGGTTTTAGGCTTTCAGCCCCAGAGACTGAACCGCTCGCGCGGTCAGCACCGCTCTGTTATGGGGCCAATGTATGGGACAACAGACCGTTCGCGTGCCAGGCCGCCTAGGTAGAATCCAACAATTTACAACTGAAACTAGAGCTCCAACGTCATGCGCATCTCCATAAGTCTTTGACAACGACGATCACCAGCCTTCTCATGCGGCGCGACAAACTCGACGCGAAGCGCGATGAAGAACCCCGTCCGAAGATGAGGATCATCAGGCGATGTAAGGCTTGGACCATTTGATGTCGTGCGAGAGGCAAAACAATGGAACGCTGCCAGCCGCGATCCGGCGTGTGGACTGTCACGATCACGACCCTCAGCTGCGGGAAGCGGTCGGCCACGTCTCGCGCTACGCTCTGGGGGGGCGCTCCATCCGCGTGGAGGGCGAGCCGCTCCAGCTTGATCCGTTTGCCTTTGGCAACTGGTACACGAGCTGATTGCCGGCGCGATCACACCGCTAGAGCTGAGGCCAGGCTTCGCGCGCGCCAAGGCGGAAGAGATCGAGTCCACCATTGCGGCAGTATCCAGCAAGGTGCTGGCGTACTGGCCGCTCCAGCGCTCGGTACCGCCGGAGAGAGCAGACTTTGCTCCTGCCAGCATCCGGTTATTTGAAATCAGCGCTTTCGCGTACGTCCAGTACACACCGGCCCCGCGTCGCCAGTCAAGGCCGCCAAGCTGAACACATCCAGCTCGCGTTGTTTGTAAACCGTCTGCTGCCTAGCAGCTATTGTTTTCCGCTTTTGCGGTCTGCATGCCATTTGCGGGGTTGCGGCTTCGGCAACGGAACGTCCATCGAACCAGTCGCGTGAGCGAGACTTGCTAACGGCTACCGGTGCATCACGGCCCCCAGTCCGACTACGGAGACGCTCCTAAACGGAGCAGGTGTATGGTCGGGCAAAATGATCTTGCACATGTCCGAGCGACAAGCGTGTGCAGGTTACCGACGGACATGAAAGGCCAGCTCGCTACGGAGATGGAGTAGATGATCCAGCGTTGGATTCAGCCGCTGGAGCGGTGTGACCGGTCGCGGCAACATCGTCTTCACGCTCGGCCCACATACTAAACTATGCCATTTGTACTCCACGACGGCCGAACACTGTACGAAAGGATTTTCTTCTCTCCAAGCTAATGGAGGCTGGCATACACATTGCCTCTCGGTTACGCCCTTGGGCCACTATCTACAGATTGCAGCCGATATGGCAAAGCGCAGCAACGACAGGTTAGCGCGAGTGAGAGCGCGTCCCGATCCGGCTCAATGGAACGAGGACGAGGTGATGACACTTGTCGAAGCAGTAGCTGTTTTCTTTCCGTATGGCCCTCTGACATTGTCGTCGCTGCGTAGGGCAGCCGCTGCTGGGACTCTTGAAATCGCCAAAGTGGCAGGTAAAGATTTGACCACGCCTAGTGCAATTCGAAGGCTGGTGAAACCGTCATGCCTGGCCGCAAAGCTAAGCCACCCCGCCTCTGGTATCGCGAAGACGATGACAGTTGGATCGTCCTCGACAAGGGAAGGCAAATCCGCACAGGCTGCGGCCGCAATGACACTGATGGCGCAGCGAAAGCGCTCGAAAAACACATCGGGCAAAAGCATACGACCACCCTTGGGGCCACGGACCCTCGTCTCCTCGCGATAGCCGACGTTCTTACCGATTACGAAATGGCCAAGCGTCCCAAGACGGACGATTCCCGTGCTTGGGCGCAGCACGACCTACTATTGATCCGTTTGCTCGACCTCAACACGTTTTTCGGTGCCAAGACTGTAGCAGACATCAAAGGCCAGCTCTGCCGCGACTTCGTCGACTGGTCGAGCGGAACGCCGAACGAGAACAACCGGCGTGCCGGCATCCCTCCTCGTGCAAGCACGGTCTCGGACCAGACGGCGAGGCGACGCCTCGAAGATCTCCGCGCAGCTGTTCGTCGCTATCACGGCGAACATACGCTCGACGTACTGCCCAAGGTCACGCTGCCCGAAAAGGTGGAGGGCCGGCAGCGTTGGCTCACGCGCAACGAGGCCGCGCGATTGCTGAGCGCAGCGCTTGGCTATGTCTGGGACACGCAGCGCGAGCGCTGGAAGCGCACGCCGGATGGCCTTCTGCTGCGGCGCGCGGGTTGGATCATTAACCGGCGTCGGCCGGCGGCCCGCTTCATCCTGGTTGGGCTCTATAGCGCCCGGCGCGAGGAGACTATCCGGCGGACGCAATGGGTCCCGACGACGACGCATCCGTGGATGAACCTCGATGCGATGGTCTATCAAGGGCGCGGTGCTGAGGAGCGCAGAACAAAGAAACGCCGGCCGCCGGCCAAGATCGCTAACCGGCTGCGGCCGCATCTTGTCCGTTGGCGTAAGATCGACGGGCGACGATCTGCAGAGCTGCGCGCAACCGGCTTACTAGGCCCTGGCGAGGAAATTCGCTTCGTCGTCAACCGTATGCACGATGGCCAGCCGCTCGCCGGCAAGATCCGTTCGGCTTGGGAGGGCATTCTGGAAGACGCAGGACTTGGTGATGATGTCGTACGGCACTCCCTCCGGCACACCGCTGCGACGTGGCTAATGCAGCAGGGCACCGACCATTGGCAGGCCGCCGGATGGCTCGGTATGACCGTTGAGCAGTTAGAGCAAACTTATGGCCACCATCATCCGGATTTCCAGGGCGAGGCCGCTGAGGCGTTTGGAGGAAGGCGGTAGATGCTTCATGAGGAGCCGATATTGCGCCAGGGCGCGCCAGGGCGGCGCCGCAATGGTTCACCTTCCGTTTACCCCTTTTCATTGCGCATTTCGTTGCGCTTCTCGGGAGATAAAAGCTAAACGTTTGAAATAATGGTCGGAGCGGCAGGATTCGAACCTGCGACCCCTGCGTCCCGAACGCAGTGCTCTACCGGGCTGAGCCACGCTCCGACTTGGGAAGCCGGCTTATAGCGTTGGGTTTCCGTCTTCGCAAGGACACAAGCCAGGAAATCGCATCGAAATCGCTGATCGTCGGCAGAGGGGTTAACCGCTTGAGGCCGTGGGGCTTTGTCCGGCGGCCATGGCGCGAGCGCAATGCGACAGGCGATTTGCGCGCTTCATTCGGACGTCCGCGCCCGCTATAGCCGAGCGCGGAAGCCACTGCCGTCCCGTACCATCGATGCCCGCCCCAGACATGCAAGCGATCGAGACCAGGATCCTGCCCGCCGACGCGGCTGGAATCGCGCAAGCCGCGGCGACGTTCGCCCGCGGCGGACTGGTCGCGTTCCCGACCGAGACCGTCTACGGCCTCGGCGCCGATGCGGCCAACGCCGCGGCCATCGCCCGCCTCTATCAGGCCAAGGGCCGGCCCGCCTTCAATCCGTTGATCGCCCATGTCGCCGATATCGCGGCGGCGCAGCGCATCGGCCGCTTCGATGCCACCGCCGAGCGTCTGGCCGCCGCGTTCTGGCCGGGGCCGCTGACTTTGGTGGTGCCGCAGGCCGCGGGCTGCACGGTCGCAGATCTCGCGACGGCCGGTCTCGACACGGTCGCGATCCGCATTCCCTCGCATCCGATCGCGCGAGCGCTGCTCGCGGCGTTCGCCGGCGCCGTGGTGGCGCCCTCCGCCAACATCTCCGGCCACGTGTCGCCGACCACCGCGGCTCATGTCGCGGCAGATCTCTCGGGACGAATCGACCTGATCCTGGACGGCGGGCCGGTCGAGGTCGGTGTCGAATCGACCATCGTCGGCTGCTTCGACGAGCCGACCTTGCTGCGCCCGGGCGGGGTTCCCAGCGAGGCGATCGAGGCGGTGCTCGGCCGTGCGCTGGCGCGGTCCGCCGCGGAGACCGATACGTCCGAGCCGCCGCTGGCGCCGGGCATGCTGGCCTCCCACTATGCGCCGCGCGCCGCCGTCCGCCTCGACGCCAGCGAGGTCGCGGCCGGCGAGGCGCTGCTCGCCTTCGGTCCGGTGACCTTGCCCGGGGCCGACCAAGCCGCCGCGATCCTGAACCTCTCGCCCTTGGGCGATCCAGCGGAGGCGGCGATGCATCTTTTCGGCTATCTTCGCAGCCTCGATGCCAGGGGTGCGCGCAGCATCGCGGTGATGCCGATCCCGAACGACGGACTGGGCGAGGCCATCAACGACCGGCTGCGCCGCGCCGCCGCGCCGAGATAACACTGGAAGCGACTGACCATGAACATCAGCCAGCCTGCCCTGCCGCCGCTGCCGCCCGATTTGATCGCGCAATTCGCCGCCATCGTCGGCGAGCGCCAGGCGCTGACGGCGGAGACCGACGTCGCCCCCTACGTCACCGAGGAGCGCAACCTGTTCCACGGCCGCTCGCCGCTGGTGCTGCGCCCGGGCTCGACCGCCGAGGTCGCGGCAATCTGCAAGCTTGCCAGTCAGCACCGCATCGCGCTGGTGCCGCAGGGCGGCAACACCGGTCTCGTCGGCGGCCAGACGCCGCACAATGGCGAGGTGGTGGTGTCGCTGAAGCGCATGGACAAGATCCGCGAGGTCGACACCGCCTCCAACACCATGATCGCCGAGGCCGGTGTCGTGCTGCAGGTCGCGCAGCAGAAGGCCGCCGAGGTCGACCGGCTGTTTCCGCTGTCGCTCGGCGCCGAGGGCAGTTGCACCATCGGCGGCAATCTCTCGACCAACGCCGGCGGCACCGCCGCGCTGGCCTATGGCGTGGCGCGCGAGATGGCGTTGGGGGTCGAGGTGGTGCTGGCCGACGGGCGCGTGCTCAATGCGCTGTCGAAATTGAAGAAGGACAACACCGGCTACGATCTGCGCAATCTGTTCATCGGCGCCGAGGGCACGCTCGGCATCATCACCGCGGCGAGCCTGAAGCTGTTCCCGAAGCCACGCGCGATCGAGACCGCGTTCGTCGGGCTGAAGTCGCCGGATGACGCGTTGAAGCTCTTGGCGATCGCGCAAAGCGAGGCCGCCGGCAACCTGACGAGCTTCGAGCTGATTGCCGCGATCGCGCTCGACTTCTCGATCCGCCACGCCGCCGGCAACCGCGCGCCGCTGTCGGGCGCCCATCCCTGGTTCGTGCTGATGGAATTGTCGTCGTCGCGCGACGATGCCCGCGCCACGCTGGAGACGATCCTGGAAAAGGGTCTCGAGGACGGCATCGTCGACGACGCCGCGATCGCCGGCAGCCTCGCCCAGCGCATGGCGTTCTGGAAGCTGCGCGAGGACATCTCGGCGGCGCAGAAGCCGGAGGGCGGCTCGATCAAGCACGACATCTCGGTGCCGGTCGCCGCGGTGCCCGCCTTCATTGCCGAGGCCAACGCCGCCGTGGTGAAGCTGATGCCCGGCGCGCGGCCGGTGCCGTTCGGTCATCTCGGCGACGGCAACATCCACTACAATGTCAGCCAGCCGATCGGCGCCAACACCGCCGACTATCTCGCGCGCTGGCACGAGGTCAACGCGGTCGTGTTCGAGATCGTGCTGCGCATGGGCGGCTCGATCTCGGCCGAGCACGGCATCGGCGTGCTCAAGCGCGACGAGCTGCCTGACGTGAAGGACCCGACCGCGATTTCGCTGATGCGCGCGATCAAGGCGCAATTCGATCCGCTCGGGATCATGAATCCCGGCAAGGTGCTCTAGGCTTTCGACGCTCCCATGGACAGTGCCCCTGCTCTCGCGATTTCCGACATCACCGATGCCGACGTGCCAGCCATCATCGCGCTGTGGCAGCGCTGCGGCCTGACGCGGCCGTGGAACGATCCGGCCGCCGACATCGCGCTCGCCCGCCGCGGCGACAATGCGACCGTCCTGGTCGGCCGCAGCGGCGGCGCGATCGCAGCCTCCGTCATGGTCGGCCATGACGGCCATCGCGGCTGGGTCTACTACGTCAGCGTCGATCCCGAGCATCGCGGCCACAACCATGGCCGCGCCATCATGGCCGCGGCCGAGGACTGGCTGCGCGCACGCGGCGTCGCCAAGCTGATGCTGATGGTGCGCGGCGACAACACCGCGGTGCAGGCGTTCTACCAGACGCTCGACTATGCCGTGCAGGACAGCGTCGTGTTCTCGAAATGGCTCGACGGCCGCGCGCCCACGCCCGGCATGAAATAGAGGTTCAGCATGAGCATCTCCGACCGCATCCGCGTGCACGAGACGCGCGTGCTGTCCGACCATTACGGGACGCTGACCTCGACGAAGTTCGAGTGGCGGCGCGACGACGGCACGTGGCAGATGCAGAGCCGCGACGTGTTCGAGCGCGGCAATGCGGCGGCGATCCTGCCCTACAACCTCGCCCAGCGCAGCGTCATCCTGGTCAAGCAGTTCCGCTATCCCGCGTTCGTCAACGGCCATGACGATCTGCTGATCGAGGCCGCGGCCGGCCTGCTCGACGATGCCTCGCCGGAGGAGCGCATCCGGCTCGAAGCCGAGGAGGAGACCGGGTTCCGGCTGCACGACGTCAAGTTCGTGTTCGAGGCGTTCATGAGCCCGGGCGTCGTCACCGAGAAGATCCATTTCTTCGTCGCCGAATACGAGCCTCACATGCGCGTCGGCGCCGGCGGCGGGCTCGCGCATGAGGGCGAGGAGATCGAGGTGCTGGAAGTCTCGATCGACGACGCGCTGGCGATGATCGCCGACGGCCGCATCCAGGACGCCAAGACCATCATGCTGCTGCAGCACGCCGCGCTGAGGATCTTTGGCTGAGCGCGGCCAACGCTCGGTCGCGGGTCTTGCTTCTCTGTCGTCCTCCGCGAAGGCGGGGGGACCCAGTATTCCATCGGCAGCCGTTTCGGCGCGAGAGGCCACGGCGTACTGGATCCCCGCTTTCGCGGGGATGACGATCTTCTCTGTCGATATATCCCGCCTCAGAACAAACTCCCCTGCCCGTCATCCGCAGCCGCAGGCGAAACTTTACGAGATGCAACCTTCTTCGCCGGCTTGCGCTGCGCGTCCTCGGCGGCGCGCATCTCCGCGGTCATCGGCAGCAACAGCTGCTCATCGTCGTTGGCCACCGCATTGACGCGCGTGGAGACCTCGTACCACGCGAACTCGCCCTCGCGAGGCGGGATCAGCAGCCGCATGGCCTCGTCAGGATCATCGGAACGGCAGTCGAGCCACAGCGCGAAATCATCCGGCCTGATCGTCACGGGAACACGATGATGCAGCGTGGCGAGATCGCGGCTCGCAGCTGCGGTGACGATCGCCACCGTATCGACCTCCTCGCCGTTCGGCCCGCACCAGGTCTCGGCGAGGGCCGCGAAGCCGAGCAGCGCGCCGTCACTGCGGTGGATGAAGAACGGCCGCTTGCGACCATCGATCACCTGCCACTCGTAATATCCATCAGCGGGCACTAGCACGCGGCGCCGCCGGATCGCATTCTTGAACGCCGGCTTCTCGCGTACGGACTCCGAACGCGCATTGATCAGCAGCGTGAAATTACGGGGATCCTTGACCCAGGCAGGAATGAATCCCCAGCGCATGAGCCGAAAATGCCTGATGTCCTGGTCCAGAAGAACTACGGGAATCGGCTGCGTCGGAGCAATATTGTGCCGCGGCGGAAAGTTCGGCTGTTCCTCGTAGCCGAAAATCTGCCTGAGAGCCGCGGGTGGTGAAGTGATCACGAAGCGTCCACACATAATCTCACTCAAATCGTCGTGTGTTCAGCACCTTTTAACTTAGGTTGCCAACACTGCAGCGGATGACCGCAGCGGCGACCCATTCCGTGCCTACCGATCGCACGACCCAACGACCGGCGGGCAGCGCCATTGACCCGGCGCGGGCCGCGATGCTGCGCGCCGCCAACATCAATCCGCGCACCGGGCTCGCCACCGACTATCTGAATCATTTCAACGAAGCCGTGATGCTGCTCGAAATGATTCCCGATATTCCGGAATGCGCCGAGGATTTTC
Source organism: Bradyrhizobium sp. SZCCHNR1051 (assembly GCF_032489615.1). Classification (NCBI taxonomy): domain Bacteria; kingdom Pseudomonadati; phylum Pseudomonadota; class Alphaproteobacteria; order Hyphomicrobiales; family Nitrobacteraceae; genus Bradyrhizobium; species Bradyrhizobium sp. SZCCHNR1051. The sequence goes on from NZ_JAUEYJ010000011.1 coordinate 59,747, forward strand.
TGGCGTGGTCGCCGCTGACCTATCCAGAACATTTCACGCACACCAATTTCAAGGCCCGCGATCTCGTCATCGAGGCCTATGAGCAGGCCGACCCTGCGATTCGCGACAAGTTCGATCATCTCACGAAGACCATGACCGACATCCTGCTCGCGGTTGGCAGCGCGATGCGCGCTGCCAAGCAGGACGCCACCAAGGCCAAGCTCGCCGAGCAGGCCGCGGCGTGGGTCAAGCCGCTGGTGACGCAGGCCGGCGGCATCATCAATGGCGACATCGAGGTCGACCCTGACCCGGTCGACGAGGTCGACGCCGTCGACGCCATCATGGCAAGCTTCTGAGCAGCACGGGCTGCCGGCCCGGTCGTCTTCACGCTATGGTGCAGACCACGCCTGGAGCCATTGCATGACCGCCCCGACGCCGCCCCGCCACCCCCAACTCGCCGTCAGCGCCGCCATCTTCCGCGACGGCAAGCTCCTGCTGGTGCGCCGGGCGCGTTCCCCCGCCAAGGGCGTCTACACGCTGCCCGGCGGCCGGGTGGAGCTCGGCGAGACCCTGCACGAGGCCGTCGCGCGCGAGGTGATGGAGGAAACCGCACTCTCGATCGCAATTGTCGGGCTGGCCGGATGGCGCGAGGTCCTGCCGGCCCAGGGCGGCGGCGGCCACTATGTGATCCTTCCCTTTGCGGCCCGCTGGCAGGCCGGAGAGCCCCGGCTCAACCCGGAACTGGACGACTTTCAGTGGCGCCTCCCCGATGCGCTCGAGGGCCTCGCGCTGACTGACGGACTGCCGGAGATCATCGCCGCCGCACGGACCCTGGTGTAGGCGCCTTGCGTCCGCCGTCCGGCAAAGGCATATGACGTCGGTGTTCCCCATGATCCCCAAGCGCCTCCTGGCCGTCCTCATGCTCGTTGCCGCCTGCGCCATTGTGCCCGCGCGCGCGCAGGATGCAGCCGCGCCGTTCGATGGCGATCTGCAGCGGCTGGCCGAGATCCTCGGAACCCTGCATTACCTCCGCGGCATCTGCGGCAGCAATGAAGGCGCCAAATGGCGCAACCAGATGCAGGCCCTGATCGATGCCGAGACGCCGTCGGGCGAACGCCGCGCCCGGATGATCGCCGGCTTCAACCGCGGCTATAACGGCTTTCAGCAGACCTACCGGACCTGCACGCCGGCGGCGATGGTGGCGATCCGCCGCTACATCGACGAGGGCTCGAAGATCTCGCGCGACCTCACGGCGCGCTACGCCAACTGACGGCCCATGGTTGACGGCGCGCGGGCGTTATCCACGTTTGCGTTAACCTTGTTAACCTTTCCTAAAGAACTGGCCTAGGCGTCCGCCGCCTGCGTGGTAAACCTCACTGGTCCGGCGCGTCCGCGTTCGGAATTCAACGCGCCTCGCGGCCCCGCCAGACTGAATTCAATGAGCTTTCCCGTCACTTTCAGCGCCCTCCCCGCCGTCCTGCCCGATCACGAGCAGAAGCAGGCCGCGCTCAGCTACCTCAACGAAGCCTGGGCGGAAGCGCGCCATGACGGCGTCGACGGCGACTGCCTGGCGCAGGCCAGCCTGTTCGCGGCGCTGGCCGAACTCGTCACCACCTATGGCGAGGACGCGGTGGCGACCTTCGTCGAAGGCCTGCCGGAGCGCGTCCGCAACGGCGAGTTCTCGCTGTCGCGCGCGACGCAGTAGGTTCTCACGCTCCTCGCGCGTAGCCCGGATGAGCGCAGCGACATCCGGGGTCTCATCCGCAGCCTCGTTGAACCCGGATATCGCTGCGCTTATCCAGGCTACGACAACTACGTCGACAAACTCCGCGTCATTGCGAGCGCAATGACGGAGCCAAAACGAAGAGCGCCCATCGGGGCCGAGATCCGTCTCCACATCTCAAACAGCATCGAGACACGCCTCATCGTCCTCGCGGCGCGATGCGTCCGAGCGATGACCGACGTTCGGCCCTCATTCAATCGAGGGCGCAGGGAAGGCTGGGCGTCGGCTGACGCCCATGGCCCCCGTGCGAACAAAAGTGCACGGGGCAGGAACCACAGGTGCAGCCGGATGGGCCCAGCCTTCCCTGCGCGATGGCTTTAACGCTTCTTTCGCGCTCTCCCTGGGGACCGGCTTGATTGCCCCCATCGCCTGCGCCGATGCTCTCGCATCACGCTCAGGCTTGACCTCGGCATCGGGAGGCCAGGACCACGCGACTTCACGTCCGCATCGAAGGTTGTCCGTCCGCGCAGCCAAAGCCACGCTGCAACCCGACACGTCCACCGCCTGCCCGCCTCGCGTCTCGTGACGACCGCGCGTACGCCCCTCTCGTTGAGGCGGGATGGGTGGAGGATAGACACGTATTCTGGAAAAACGAAAGTGAAATCTTTCGCCCGGAAGGTGCTGCGGGCGCGATCACGTTGAGACAATGCGCAAAATTGCCGTTTCGGCACAGGCGTTTCGTGTAGTTGCGGCGAGCCCGAACGACGGCGTTGCAAACAAGATCGCGCGACTGATTCGCCCGACGGGCTTTGTTGTCCTTGCGTTGATTGCGGCGCTTCAGTCCCAATCCATTCCGCCGATGACGCCAAGAAACCAGCCGCCGATAAAAGCGGCCGTAAGCGCCATGAGATGGATCGTCACGGAGGGACCAAGGTCCTGGTTGTCTTGAACATGACTAAGTCCAATCAACCCAAACTCAAAAATTGCCGCGCAGAATACAGGCCAAAGCGCCCGCCGCCGCGCTGCCAGCCGCTGGGCCGGGCCAGCCCCCCGAGCGTTCCGTGATAGAGTCATGGATCGGCGAAGCGACACCACGGCAGTCAAGACGACCACGATCATAAAGGCGATGAAGTACACCAGACATTATCCTTGGGGCCAGCCGTACCGTCTTGAAGGTCACAGGCGAATAGCGCGAACCGGTTTCCTCAACCCTAAGAAGACAACAAGATACAGCCGTGTCGGAGCGCTGTTCCCAGGCCCCTGCTTCCGGTTGAGCATCAGAAGCAGACCTTCACGCGAGCCGGCGACCAGATCCGTTATGGGCCAATGTCAGACATGGCTGGCGCGATCAGATGGAGCCATCCAGTCGATAACCTGCTCGTACGCCTGTTCAAGCGCATTCTGTAAGTCACTCTCCTCGACCACCCATTCTCGGGCCGGTTCAGGATCTAATTCGTTCGGTCCATCAATCCAATTGGCATGAACGCCTATCCGCCCGTTCGGAGTTGGTTCAACCCAAACTTGGAAGCAATCGCCTGCAGCGCTCGAAAGGTACGTGCCCCATAGTTCGCGACCTGCCCAACCGTAGTTGATGCCCAGGGAATGCTTTTCCGCCCAGACACGAACGTCGGCATCAATGGCTGAGTGACTCATTTCGCTGTGCCAATCTTTTTACAGAGAGGCTGCAGTCTGCAAAATATGAACGAGCGACCACTACCGCGTGATTAAGCGCCCGGTTCGAATCGCATCGATTTGCGGTGGCCTGAGCAGCATGTCCGTAACGGGTCAAAAGCCGCCTTTCGGTCCCGCCGTGGATTACTTCCGGTTGAGGCCCCCGAGCGGACATCACACGCGACGATCGAAAGGTCCGAGATGGGCCAATTGCGGAAGTTCTTACTCATGCATCTAGCCATTAGAGGGACAAGTACAGGATCGTTACGCGTGCATCGCTCAGGTGCTCGGCCTCAAATTCCAAGTCCACGACCCAGTGGACGTAGCCAATGACACTTTGTGTTTCCAACTGACAGTCCACCCATTCCTTGCTCGTCCGACTAACGTCCGGGCTATTCGACAAGCGCTGACGCATCCAAGCGTCAGTAACAGCCTGACAGCCAAGTCCTTCTTTGCTGAGCACAGCGATGGCTGCCTCTTTATTTGCTCCCAGCGGCATCATCTGAAAAAGCGCTTCGCGAGCCGGTACGGAGTCTCCACCGCCCGTCTTTTGCACGGCGGCGCGCATAGCGCGCAATAGGGGACGTTCTTGGTAGAAACTGTCAACTTGAGCAGTCTTGTACCAAATCCACGCGAATAGTACGGCAGGAACCGCCGCCACAGACAGGCAAACGACAATCGCGATTTTGACGAACTTCCGCATAGGATAGCCCAAATTCTCAACCGCAAAGACTAGCGGGCAGCTGATTAACAGTCTTGGCAGTGGAGCCTGCGCAAATTCCGCTTTGGGTCAAAGACTGAAATTCTCATCACGAGCAAATCTTTCTTGCACAACCTCGAACAACCGACATGGCATGGACCTGACGGCTTTTTTGCCGGGCCATATGCGATCCTTCCGGAAGGGGTTGGCGCTATGGTCGGTGTATCCCAGATAATTGCCGGCTTTCCGCAGTGCTGCGAGTCGGCAGCCATGGGCCAGTTCCAAACGATGCGCTGCAATCTCTCAAGCTTTCTTATTTCTGTAGACGCTGTTTTACACGCCGCGCAGTAAGTAAGGGCGACTGGCGGATAAACGATTTTGGCTGACTGTGCGATGTTCGACGACAATGTAACAGCTAAAATCTTGTTCGCGTTCGTGGCGGCCGTCGCTACGGCACTCCGAATCGTGCTCGCCGACAGACGAATGCGGCGTTTGCAACCAGGCTTTTCGTTAGCTGCCGATACATGGTCAACAGAGAAATTTGGCATCTGGTGGGCAGGAAGAGGTGTGATGGTTTTGGCAATACTTGTTGCCGGGATCTGTTTCGCCTTTCTCGGTAGAGGAAGTTCTGCCGGTTCCTTGTTCTCTCGGGTTTTTCAGTTGTGGGAACCGCCCTGGAATTTATTCGTAGTAAGATGTAGCTGTAAGCGTTCGCGACGATCCCAGGTCCGCTTCGGGTCACAAGCAGCCCTCCGCTCCCGCGAACGCCTACTTTCGGTTGAGCCCCAGCAGCCGACGTCAGCCGGGGCCGATCGGAAGGTCCGAGATGGGCCAGAACCGGAAGTGAACGCGACAAATGGGCTAACGCGAACGGCTATTTGTCGCCATCAATACGATGAGCAATGTAGAGATGCGTTTCATATTCGATGTCGAGGCTGCCTCCTTCGTCGTCGATTACTTCTGCAATTTCGTCGAGCAAGTCTTCACGCGTCTCTGCCCCGAGTAACCGAACGTCCGACCGCGTGCTGAGTAAGTCCGTGTAGCTGGATGTCGTGTGCTGCCATTTCCACGGATAGCACTTGTGCTCTACGGGCCCGAACAACCGGGACCGGTCAAACCAGTCCTTAAAGGGGCCATTCGGTAGGTACCAAGCTTCGGGCGGCGGCCCCCACGAGCCCGTGTGGCGTAGCCAGATTTTCTTAAACCGTCCCACTAAGTGTGAGGGTAGTCCGACGGGAGCGTGCCCAAACACCGCTAGTGTTCCGTTCGTCGAAAGCAATTGGGCGGCTTTTACGAACCGCACTTCCGGGGATACCCAGTGCCACGCCTGTGCCGCAAAGATTAGAGCGAACACTGAATTTCCAGCTGGCCACGCCTCGAAAGTAGCCTCGGCTAGTTTCACGTTGGCAAAACTCGCCAAAGTCTCGCGCGCGTAGCGGATCATTTCCGATCCGGGATCAATGGCGACGATCTGCAAACCCCGCTGCGCAAAGCTTTTTGTTGCTTGACCCGTTCCACAGCCAATTTCAAGAACGGCATCGGTTGGCTCTAGGTTTGCAAATGACATGACATCGTCAATCAGAGCCTCAGGGTAGTCGGGTCGTGAGGCCCTGTATACGTTCGCGACCTGATCGAATGTGAAACGCTGCTCCATCGTTTGCCCCCTTTTGGCGGCTAGGTAACATAACCTGAGCGGCGTCTGCCGTCCAACAGCCCACTTCCGCTTCGGGTCAAAAGCAGATATCGGCGGAGAGCGACGGCACCACGTTCGTCCGTCAGCCCCCGGGGCCGTCCTTCATGATGTAGCCCATCAGGTCGTCCACGTTGTGCTCCAAGTCCCGGATGATGTTCTTGACGACGTCTCCGACCGAGATCACGCCCACGACCTTGCCCGCGTCCAGCACCGGCAGATGGCGAAAGCCACGTTGAGCCATCATCGCCATGCAACTGTCCAGCCGGTGGTCCGGCTTGACCGTCACCGGGTTGCCCGTCATCACCTGGCCCACCGGCGTCTGCTTGGCGTCGAGCCCGGGCAGCAGCACCTTGATGGCGCAGTCCCCCTGGGTCACGATGCCGACCAGCGCGCCGTCGTCGATGACGAGCACCGACCGGACCCGGTTGTCGCGCATCTGGCGCAAGGCTTCGACGACCATGTCGTCGGAACGAACATGGATCAGGGCGCCATTCTTCTGGGCCAGCGCGCTTCTTACTGTGCTCATCGATGTCCCCTCCTGGACCCCGTCCTGCCCCGCCTTGATGGTCCGGATGGCAGGATAGTCGAAATATCCGGCTTCGTCAGCGCCTCGCCGATGCGGTGCGCCTGGCCGTGGACCGAACGATGGTCGGGGTCACAGGCGGCCTAGCGATTCCTGGGATTGCAGACGTCAGGTCGTCCCCGAGAGCGGAACCATCGGGTGCCGGCAAGAATGTTGCTCGGCAAAACGCAAGTCGATCGACTGATGGCGGTCAGGTAGAGAGCTCTGGGTCAAGAGGCGGCGTACTGGAATTCCTCCCCCACGTCCGCGTCGTCCCTGGCAGCGGACATTCGCATTCATTTTGGCCGGCCGACGCCGCCTGCCTCCTGTCGTGACGCCCGCGCGCTCATCCAGGCTCCAAGCGCTGTCCCCGCGTCGCGGAAACCGACAGCAGACCGAGCTCTGCCCAATGGCCTCCCCCGGCAGCCACGTCGGCTCGGAAACTCTTCACGAAGCAATTTGAAGGCTTTGACGTGAATGAACATGCGCCCTTAACGAAAACGGGCAAAAATAGGTCGCTGATCTTCACCTACCTGACCACAGTACCGTTTCGAGCTGACGTGAAATCTCGATAGCCGCGTCGCGAGCCGGTCACCGCCGAAGCGAAATCCGAAATGCCTTCACAGAAGAGCAGGCCGGGGTTTGCAACTGCCGCGTGAAGAATTGGCAAGGAAACGTTAAGGAAAAGTCGGGGATTTCTGATGATTGCGCCGGAAGAAGAGAGATTGCTGAAGACGTACCTGGTCGAGATGTTCGGCCAGATCAGCAGCATGCGGCGTGAACTCGCCGCTCTTCAAGGCGACGGCAAGGGCAGTTTCGCGACGATGACCGACACCCTCGACGCGATCGTCGAGAATACGGAGACGGCCGGGAACGCGATCCTCGAAAGCATGGAGGCGATCGGCGCCAGCGTCGCGAAGTTGCAGAAAGTCAAAGACCCGACTGCCGCAGCGGTCTGCGACGAGATCGTCGACAGCACGAACAAGGTGTTCGAGGCGTGCGCGTTTCAGGACCTCACAGGGCAGCGGATCACGCGCGTGGTCAAGTCGCTGCAGTTCATGGAGGACCACATCAACAAGCTCGTCCGCATCTGGGGAAAAGAGGAGCTGGCGCGGCTGGCCACCGAGCTTGCTGCCCCAAGCGCCCCGGACTTGATGGAGGGCCCGAAGCGGCCGGGCGTGGCGATTTCCCAGGACGACATCGACAAGCTGTTCGCGTGAACGACGGCCAGGCGTGATGCCCGCTCCGCGTCATTGCGAGGAGCAGGGCGACGAAGCAATCCAGGGCCGCGCAAGGACTCTGGATTGCGTCGCTGCGCTCGCAATGACGGAGCAAACCAACGCGCAGCGCCGTTACGGCCGCAGCGTCTCCATGAACCGCACCGGCTCGCCGGTCGCTGGCGTCAGCAGCTCGCCCTGCCACATCACGCGCTGGCCGCGGACGAACGTGCCGACCGGCCAGCCGGTGACGCGCAGGCCATCATAGGGCGTCCAGCCGGCTTTCGAGGCGACCCATTCGTTGGTGATGGTCTCGCTGCGCTTGAGGTCCACGATGGTGAGGTCGGCGTCGTAGCCGGCGGCGATGCGGCCCTTGCGGGCGATGTTGTAGATGCGGGCGGGGCCGGCGCTGGTGAGGTCGACGAAACGTTGCAGCGACAGCCGGCCGGCATTGACGTGGTCGAGCATGATCGGCACCAGCGTCTGCACGCCGGTCATGCCGGAGGGTGAGGCCGGATAGGTCTTGGACTTCTCCTCCGCGGTGTGCGGCGCGTGGTCGGAGCCTAAGATGTCGACGATGCCCTGGTGGACGCCCCACCAGATGACGTCGCGATGATCGACTGATCGCACCGGCGGATTCATCTGCGCGTAGGTGCCGAGCCGCTCGTAGCACTCCGGCGCCGCCAAGGTGAGATGATGCGGCGTCGCCTCGACGGTGGCGACGTCCTTGTGGTCGCGCAGATACACGATCTCCTCCTTGGTGGAGATGTGCAGCACGTGGATGCGCTTGCCGGTCTCGTGCGCGAGGGTGACGAGACGTTGCGTGGCGCGCAACGCCGCCTCCTCGTCGCGCCATACCGGGTGTGAGCGCGGATCGTTCTCGACGCGCAGGTCCTTGCGCTCGTTGAGGCGGTACTCGTCCTCGGCGTGGAACGCGGCACGGCGGCGGATCACCTGGAAGATGCGGCGCAGGCTGTCGTCGTCCTCGACCAGCAGCGAGCCGGTGGACGAGCCGACGAACACCTTCACGCCGGCGCAGCCCTCGGCGCGCTCCAGCACCGGGAGCTGCTCGACATTCTCGCGGGTGCCGCCGATGAAGAAGGCGAAGTCGCAATGCATGCGATGGCGGCCGGCAGCGACCTTGGCGGTGAACGCCTCCTCGGTCACCGTCAGCGGATTGGTGTTGGGCATCTCGAACACGGCAGTGACGCCGCCCATCACGGCGCTGCGCGAGCCGGTTTCGAGGTCCTCCTTGTGAGTGAGACCAGGCTCGCGGAAATGCACCTGGGTGTCGATCACGCCGGGCAGCACGTGCAGGCCCTTGCAGTCGATGATCTCGGCGGCCGAGGCTGTGCCGAGATCGCCGATCTCGACGATGCGTCCGCCCGAAATGCCGATGTCGCGGACGCCCTCGCCGTCCTGATTGACCACGGTGCCGGATTTCAGAATGACGTCGAAGCGCGCGCTCATGAAGCCCTCATAGGATTTCATTCTCCTGACCGCCCCAAGACAGATCGATCATGCTGCGCGCCTGCCCATTTGCTGGCCTCCGGTGGCACGCGAGTCTCGATCTTTAGAATGAAGCCACCGCGCGGCGGCGTTTCAGCCTTGTGGTTTATGCCTGGGCGGCTTACGTTTCAGTGCGGCCTGTCGCAAGAGGTTTTTCGGATGAAGGCGACGTTTCTCGACGACCGGGGCGTGGTCCAGGTCAGCGGCGACGATGCACGCAAGTTCCTCAACGGTCTCTTCACCACCGACGTCACCAAGCTCGCGCCCGGCGAGGCCCGGTTCGGCGCGCTGCTGACGCCGCAAGGCAAGATCATCGTTGATTTCCTGGTGGCGCAGGTGCCGGCGACGGACGCCGGCGAGCGCTTCCTGCTCGACTGTCCGCGCGCGCTGGCGCAGGCGCTCACCGACAAGCTCAACCTCTACAAGCTCAGGGCCAAGGTCGCGGTCAGCAATCGCTCCGGAGAGCTCGGCGTGATCGCGGTCTGGGATGGCGCCATCGGCGCCACGCCGGAGCCGAGCTTCGTCGATCCGCGTCATGAGCGCCTCGGCGCGCGCGTCATTGCGCCGCAGGAGGCGCTCGCGGAGATCGCCGCACGGCTCGGCGCCGAGATCGTCGATTCCGACGCCTATGAGGCGCATCGTATCGACTGCAGCGTGCCGCGCGGCGGGCTCGACTTCATGTACGGCGACGCCTTCCCGCACGAGACCAACATGGACCGGCTGCACGGCGTCGACGTCGGCAAGGGCTGCTATGTCGGCCAGGAGGTCGTGAGCCGCATGCATCATCGCGGCACGACGCGCACGCGCGCGGCGAAGGTGCTGCTCGACGGGCCGAGTCCCGAGCCGGGCACGCCGATTCTGGCCGGCGACAAGTCGGTCGGCACCATGGGCTCGGCCGCCGCGCAGAAGGGCATGGCGCTGCTGCGCATCGACCGCGCCGCCGAGGCGTTGGAGGCGGGAACGCCGCTCACCGCCGGCGGCCTCGTTCTGCGCATCGCTGATCCCGACGCGCTGCAGGGCGCGCCGAAACAGACGGTCGCCTGAGCCGGTCTCATGGGTCGTGCTGCTGTCGTCCATCCCGATGGCCTGACGCGCTGCCCCTGGCCGGGCAGCGATCCGCTCTATGTCGCCTATCACGACACCGAGTGGGGCGTGCCGGAATATGACGACCGCGCGCTGTTCGAGAAGCTGATCCTCGACGGCTTCCAGGCCGGGCTGTCGTGGATCACGATCCTGCGCAAGCGTGACAATTTCCGCCGTGCCTTCGACGATTTCCAGCCGGAGAAGATCGCTGGTTACACCGACAAGAAGATCCACGCGCTGATGAACGATGCCGGCATCGTGCGCAACCGCGCCAAGATCGAAGGGACGATTCTCAGCGCGAAATCCTGGCTCGATATCCAGGACAAGGGCCCCGGCTTCTCGAAGCTGCTGTGGAACTTCATGGACGGGGCGCCCAAGGTCAATCAGTTCAAGACCACCGCGAGCGTGCCGGCCTCGACACCGCTGTCGATCAAGATTTCCAAGGAGCTGGCCTCGCGCGGCTTCAAGTTCGTCGGTCCCACGATCGTCTACGCCTTCATGCAGGCGACCGGGATGGTCAACGACCATCTCGTCACCTGCTTCTGCCACGAGACCTGCAGCGGCAAGCGCCGCACCCCACGCCTCAAGCCTCCCAAATGACGACTGACAAGGCCCCGAGCGGGCACGACCGCGTCTGGCAGCGCATGCTGTCCGGCCGGCGGCTCAACCTCATCGATCCCTCGCCGCTCGATGTCGAGATCGCCGACATCGCCCACGGGCTCGCGCGTGTCGCGCGCTGGAATGGCCAGACCACCGGTGCGCACATCTTCTCGGTCGCGCAGCACACGCTGCTGGTCGAGACGGTGATGCGCGCGCGCAAGCCGAACATCGATGCCCGGCTGCGGCTCGCCGCGCTGCTGCACGATGCGCCGGAATACGTCATCGGCGACATGATCTCGCCGTTCAAGGCGGTGCTCGGCGACGGCTACAAGAGCGTCGAGAAGCGGCTGCTCGGGGCGATCCACATCCGCTTCGGGCTGCCGGCGGAGATTGCTCCTGAGATCGAGCGCCAGATCAAGGCGGCCGACCGCGGCGCCGCTTTTCTGGAGGCGACCCGCCTCGCCGGCTTCTCGGAAAGCGAGGCGAAGAAGCTGTTCGGTCGCGACCCCGGCCTGCCGGACGCCACCGTGACGGACTATCTGACGCCCTGGAGCGCGGCCAAGGCCGAAAAGCAGTTCCTGACCCGTTTCCACGCGGTGCTGGGGTCGTGCTGAGATGCCGCTGACGCCGGACGAACGCCGCAATGAACGGCTGAAGCTGGCGGCCAACTGGGTCAACACGCTGGCGACGGCCATCGTCACCGCCGGGACGTTCGTGCCGCTTGCCCAGTTCGTCTATGGGGTGCTGCCGCCCAGCACCCCCGCGGGCTTGATCTACGGGTCGGGCGTCGTTTGCATTATCACCGGAGTGCTCATACATTTGCTGGGTCAGTGGATCCTGGGAGGTCTTCGATGACCCTGCACCAGCTCGTTGCCCTGAGCTTTCCGCTTCTGACCGCCTTGGCCGTCGCCATTGTGGCCCTGTTCGTGCGCCGGCCCTGGTCCGAGAAACCGGTCGAGATCGCCCCCCAGAACCGTGAGCGGCTCCTCGACCATCTCGAGCGACTGAACGCGGAGATCGAAGGCAAGGCCCATCTGGTTCGCCAGGAGCTGCGGCAGCTCAAGAACACGCGCTGAGGGCTGTCGGCGCATATATGCGCCAGCCCGACAGCAGACATCCAAAACCCGCTTTTGCCCTTGTGCCCCCATTCGTATAATCGGGCCTCCAAAGGCTCGCCATGATCCACGTCTGCTCACTCGCCGCCCTGCCCGAGACCGTGCGCCTGACCGGCGCCAGCCACGTGCTGACCATCATGGCCAATGTCGAGCAGGTGAAGCGGCCGGAGACGATCCGCCCCGAAAACCATCTGCGGGTCTCGGTCGACGACATCACCGAGCAGCTTCCGGGCTTCATGGCGCCGAGCGAGGATCACGTCGCCCAGGTGCTGGAGTTCGTGCGCGGCTGGGATCGTGCGGCGCCGCTGGTGATCCACTGCTATGCCGGCATCAGCCGCTCCACCGCGAGCGCCTTCGCCACGGCCTGCGCGCTCAACCCCAATCGCGACGAGCTCGATATCGCCTGGGCGATCCGCCAGGCCTCGCCGATCGCCTCGCCGAACCGGCTGATCGTCAGCCTGGCCGACAGGGCACTGGGCCGCCAGGGGCGCATGGTGCGCGCGCTGGACGCGATCGGGCCCGGCGCCATGATGGTCGACAGCGCGCCGTTCCGGATCGATCTGGACTGAGTTGCGACGCGGCGGAGCCGCGTACCGGCGCGCCTTGAACTTTTGTTCCGCGGTTTGACACAGAGGGAACGACGGCCATCGGGTGACCCGCCGTGGGCCGTCGGCCGATTCGCTGCGCCAGCGGTCCACCCGCAGGCCGGCGCGTTCCACCCCTGACGCCCATCGGCGCCATCGATTGAGGATTCCCCGCGTGATGTTCGATTGGCCCCTGGATTGGATCGCGCTGCTGGTCGCGTTCGCGGCGCTCGCCTTCGCGCGCCGGATTTCCGATCGCCTGGCCGAGGTCCAGGCCCGGCTGGCCAAGCTCGAGGCGGCACGCCCGATCGCGGCTGCGCCGGTGGTCGCGCCGCCGCTAAGCCCGCTTCAGGAGCCCGCTGAAGCCCCGCCAATGCCGCCGCCATTGCCGGAGCTGACCGAGCCTGCTCTCCAGCCCGCGGCGATGGCGAGCGACGACGCGGCCGAACAGCCGCCGCCGCTCGCGTCCCCGCCACCCGTGCCGCAGCCTGCGGCCGGCTTCGAGGAGCGCATCGGCACCCGCTGGGTGGTGTGGATCGGCGGGCTGACCTTGGCGCTCGGCGGCTTCTTCATGGTGCGCTATTCGATCGAGGCCGGCCTCGTCGGCCCCGAGGTGCGCGTCGCGCTCGGCGCGCTGTTCGCCGCCGCGCTGCTCGCGGCCGGCGAATGGACCCGGCGCAAGGAGAGCATCTCGCAGATCGCAGCGCTGCCGATCGCCAACATTCCGGCGATCCTGACCGCGGCCGGCACGGCGGTCGCCTTCGCCACGATCTACGCGGCCTACGCGCTCTATGAGTTCCTGCCGCCCGCGATCGCCTTCGTGCTGCTCGGCATCGTCGCGCTGGGCACGCTGGCGGCGGCGCTGCTGCACGGCCCGGCGCTGGCCGGGCTCGGCCTCGTCGCCGCATTCACGACGCCGGTGCTGGTGTCGACCGGCGAGCCGAACTACTGGGCGCTCTACATCTACCTCGCCATCGTCACCGCCGCCGCCTTTGCGCTGGCCCGCGTGCGGCTGTGGCGCTGGCTCGCGATGACCACGATCGGGCTGTCGTTCCTGTGGACCTTGCCCGGACTCGACGCGGGCGTCGAGACGGTGGCGCCGCATGTCTTCCACGTTGCTGTTGGTTTCGCGCTGGCCGCGCTGATCGTGGTCTGCGGCTTCATGTTCGGACCCGCCGCCGAGAACGACGAGGTCGAGCCGATCTCATCCGTCGGCCTGGCGGTTTATCTGCTCGGCGCCATGCTGGTCGTGCTGGCGAGCTTCCATGACGGCCTGGCGCTGATCGGCTTCACGGTGCTGGTCGCGGCGACGCTCGCGGTCGCCTGGCGCGCGCCGAGCGCCGTCGGCGCGGTGGCCGCCGCCGCTGCGACCGTGTTCCTCGTGTTCGCCGAATGGGCGCTGCGCGACAATCCGGACCTGCTGGTGCTGCCGGGCGGCGCGTTGCCCGGGATGGGGCCGAACCCGCTCGGCGCATCGGTCACGTCGCATCTGGTGACGGCGGCGATCTTCGCGCTGGGCTTCGGCGGCGCCGGCTTCCTGGCGCAGGGCCGCTCGCACAACGCGGTCGTGCCGGTGGTGTGGTCGGCGGCCGGCGTGTTCACGCCGCTGGCGCTTCTTGTCGCGCTCTATGCGCGCATCGCCCATCTCGACCGCTCGATTCCGTTCGCGATCGTCGCCGTCGTGCTCGCCGCCGCGTTTGCCGTCGCCACCGAGGCGCTGACCCGGCGCGAGGAGCGCCCGGGCCTCAGCGCCTCGATCGCATTGTTCGCGACCGGCACGCTGGCCGCGCTGGCGCTGGCGCTGACCTTCGCGCTGGAGAAGGGCTGGCTGACGATCGCGCTGGCGCTGATGTCGCTCGGCACCGCCTGGATCTTCGAGAGCCGGCCGATCCCGTTCCTGCGCACGCTGGCGGCCGTCTTTGCCGGGCTCGTCGTGCTGCGCATCGGCTACGATCCGCGCATCGTCGGCGCCGATGTCGGCACCACGCCGATCGTCAACTGGCTGCTGTGGGGCTATGGCGTGCCGGCGGCGTCGTTCTGGGGCGCGAGCTATCTGATGCGCCGCCATGGCGACGACGCGCCGCTGCGCGCGGTGGAGGCCGCCGCCATCCTGTTCACGACCCTGCTCGCCTTCCTGGAGATCCGCCACGCCGTCAATGACGGCGACATGCTGGCGGTGCCATCGCTCGCCGAAGTGGGACTCGACGTCTGCGTGGCCCTGGCGCTGGCGATCGGGCTGGAGCGGCTCCGGGAGCGCAGCGGCAGCATCGTGCACAACATCAGCGCCGTGATCCTGACCGGCTTTGCCGGCGGTGCCACCGTGCTCGGGCTGCTGCTGCTCGAGAATCCGATGATCTCGGATGTCGCGATCAAGGGCGGCCTGCTCAACATCCTGATCCTGGCCTATGCGTTCCCGGCGGTGCTGATGCTGCTGTTGTCCTACGCGGTCGCAGGCCGCCGTCCGCCGGCCTATGGCAATACGCTGGCCGCGGGCGCACTGATCCTGGCGCTGTCCTATGTCAGCCTCGAGATCCGCCGGATCTATCACGGCCCCGATCTGACGGCAGGGCCGACCAGCGCGGCCGAGCAGTACACCTATTCGATCGCCTGGCTCGCCTTCGGCGTGGTGCTGCTCGGGATCGGAATCATCGTGCAGTCGCAACGCGCCCGTCTGGCGTCCGCCATCGTGATCGCGCTGACGATCCTGAAGGCCTTCCTGATCGACATGTCGGCGCTGACCGGCGTGTGGCGCGCGCTGTCGTTCATCGGGCTCGGGCTGGTGCTGGTCGCGATCGGCTGGCTGTACCAGAAGGTGCTGTTCCGACGGCAGCAGCAGGCGCCGCCGGCTCAGCCGGCGGCATAGCGCCATGTCGGATTAGGCCGCGCGCACCGACTCCAGGAACGACGCCACCTCACGCTTCAGCCGGTCGCTGTCCGAGGCCAGCGATTGCGCCGCGGCCAGCACATGCGTGGAGGCCGTTCCGGTTTCCGTCGCGCCGCGCTGCACGTCGACGACGTTCACAGAAACCTGCTGCGTGCCCTCCGATGCCTGCTGCACGTTGCGCGAAATCTCCTGCGTGGCGGCCCCCTGCTCTTCCACGGCAGCCGCGATCGCCGACGAGATTTCCGACAGCCGCTCGATGGTCGTGGAGATCGCCCGGATGGCGCCGACCGATTCCTGCGTCGCCGCCTGGATGCCCGACACCTGCTGGCCGATCTCGTCGGTCGCCTTGGCGGTCTGCTCGGCCAGCGCCTTCACCTCGGAGGCGACGACCGCGAAGCCGCGGCCGGCCTCGCCGGCGCGCGCCGCCTCGATGGTCGCATTCAGCGCCAGCAGATTGGTCTGGCCGGCGATCGTGTTGATCAGTTCGACGACGTCGCCGATCCGCGCCGCGGCCTTGCTCAGCTCGCTCACGCGATCGTTGGTCATGCGCGCCTGGTCGACGGCCTCGGTGGCCATGCGGGCCGATTCCTGCACCTGGCGGCTGATCTCGGTGATCGACGACGATAGCTCCTCCGTCGCGGACGCGACCGACTGCACGTTGGTCGAAGCCTCCTCCGAAGCAGCCGCAACCGCGGTCGAGATCTCCTGCGAGCGCGTCGCGGTGGATGACAGCGCGCCGGCGGAATGCTCGAGCTCGGTCGAGGCCGACGACACCGTCTGCACGATCTCGCCGATCGTCGCCTCGAACTGGCGGGTGATGTTGTCGACGCGCCGGCCGCGTTCGATCTTGACCTCGGCATCGTGGGCCGCGAGCTCGTCGGCCTCCTTCTTGGCGATCAGCGCTTCCTTGAACACCTGCAGCGTATCGGCCATGGCGCCGATCTCGGTCGGCTCGCCGCGATGCGTCACCTCCGCGCCGAGATCGCCCTTGGCGAGCTCCTGCATCGGCTTGATGATCGACGCAATGCCCGACGAGACGTTCTGCACGAGATAGAAACCGATGGCGATGCCGCCAATGACGGCCGCGGCAATGATCGACACCACCAGCCAGATCGCACGCGTGAAGCTCTCGGCGGCCTGCCGCGTCGCGTTGTCGGCGCCCTTGTTGTTGAACTCGATGTCCTGGATGAAATACTTGTCGGCGTCGCGCGCGATCGCCGCGGCCGATTTTTCCAGCATTTCGGTGGCTTCGTGCGGGATCTTTCCGACGCTCTTGTTGGATTCGTCCATCACCTGCTTGACGGCGACGACGTACTTCTCCCAGGACTGCACCCAGTTGTTGTAGATCGCGCGTTCCTCGGCCGAGGTGATCATCGGCTCGTAGGTCTTGCGGTCCTTGTTGATCGTCTCAAGGATTCCGTTGACGCGCTTCTCCGCGGCCTGCTTGGCCTCGGCCGTCTCCGACATCACATGCGCGCGCAAGGCGATGCGCAGCAGGTTGATGTCGGCGCGCAGCTCGCCGATCGCGCGCACGCTTGGCAACCAGTTGGTGGCGATGTCGACCGTGTTGACGTTGATCGACTGCATGCTGGTGACGGCGAGCACGCCGAGCCCGCACATGGTGAAGAGCATGAAGGCGATGACCGAAATGATCTTCGTACGAATGGACATTGTTGACACGGAGGACCCCAGCTGACTGCGTGGTTCGGCCGCGTTCTGCCAGCGCCAGAGACGGCCCGAACATCCAGGTCTGCGCTGCGCTGCGCGGTCGAGGTCAGAGGATCAGAGGGCTCCGAAAATTCCGAACCCGCATGTCGTCTCTGACGACCTCATTGGGCGCGAAACAGGCTTATCGGAGGTTAATGCTGGAACCGTAAGATTACTGACAATGCGCGTAAAATGATGGCCCTCAGGGACGGCGCGGTGCTCCTGAACCGGCGCCCGAGGCACCGGATCTCCCGATACCGTTGACGGATCGTGTGGAAGCAAAACCACGAACTGCGTTCGGCAACATCACAAACGCCGTCTGAGCGCGAGAAGTGTGACGGACGGAGAACACGCCCTCAGCGGATTGGCGCCACGGCGCACCGGACCTCGAATCCGATGGCCAGCGGCGCAATCACCCGGACAGTTGGAACTCAGCCGACCGCTTCGGACATCAGGCGGATCCGGAACACTGGCTGCTTGGCTTCGTCGAGCAGCTCCATCTGCCACTCGGCCCCCTGCTGCAACGACTTCGAGATGCCACCGATCAGGTCGGAGCAGACAGCCGTCAGCTCGTTCCAGGCGGTTTCCCGGTTGGCGAATTCATAAGGCTGATCAGCAGCGCCAGAATAGCGGCCCTGGCTGATTCGGAAGAAATAAAGCGACATAACGACCCTTTCTCGTGGGCCACCCCCCTGGTTGCAAACTGCACACGAGTCACTACCGAGGCATGAATTTAAGATTCCGTACGACTACGGCGCAATGACCACTAACGTGCGGTCAGCTTAAAATATTGCTCTATGTTAATAGGGGACTGGTTTTTCAATAGTCGGTGAACTAACAACTAATCGGTCGAGCGACGCAGCTCCGGCGCCGCATCCGACTTCGCGTTATCGGATCTGGTAATTTCGGTCTTCGCGTTTTCGGCCTTGGCGGTTTCGGGCTTCGCGCTTTCCGCCTTGGCGGCCTTCGCAGGATCCGCCTTCAGGGGTTCTACCTTGCTGCGCTCCACCCGCGGGGTCTCGACCCGCGCCGCCACTTCGGTGTGCAAGCCGTCGGCAGCGGGAACAGCAGCGCGCGCGGCGCGCGGCCGCGCCACGGCGCGCGCCATCAGCATGGTGGCTCCGCCCTGATGCTGGAAGTCGCAATAGGCGAAGGCGCCGAGCCCGGAGACCGAGCCGCGGAAGCTGCGGTCGTCCTTCTTGTCGAGGTTGAAGCACGGCTCGAACGGCATGCCCTTGATGGCAGCGCAAACGTTCTGGCCGCGAATCTGCAGGGTGTTGCCGGGCAGGCGGATATGACGCACCGGGCCAGAGCCGGAGAACTGCACCGCGCCCGCCGCGCCCATGTCGTCGAGGATGCGGCCCGCGCCACGGGTGCCGTCGACGCAGGTGAAGGCGAACACCTTTCCGGCGACGAATTTGCGGGCCTCGTCGGCTGTCATCGAACCCGCAACCGCAGGAGCAATCACGGCACCGGCGGTCACGGTCCCCAGCAATATACGCGCGAGCATGCATCAAACTCCCACTTAACCCAACGCAGCGGGTAAGGCGGTATCTTTACCCCATGCTTACCATACCAACCATGGCAACAATGGAGCAGCATGGTTTGAAAAGTCTGAACATCCTCAGGATATTCTTACCACCGTACGGCCGCGGACCTGGCCCGCGAGAATCTGCAGCCCCAGCGACGCCACTTGGTCCAAGGAAATTTCGTGAGTGATTTCAGCTAGTTTTGCGCGATCCAAATCAGTGGCGAGGCGCTGCCAGGCCGCCTTGCGCGCCGGCAGCGGGCACATCACCGAATCGATGCCGAGGAGGGATACGCCGCGCAAAATGAATGGCGCCACCGACGATGGCAAATCCATGCCGGCAGCGAGACCACAGGCGGCGATGGCACCGCCATATTGGGTCATCGCCAGCAGGTTGGCGAGCGTATGCGAGCCGACGCTGTCGATGCCGCCCGCCCAGCGCTCCTTCGCCAGCGGCTTGGCCGGCCCGGACAGCTCGTTGCGGTCGATGATTTCGGCGGCACCGAGCGACTTGAGATAGTCGGCTTCGGCCAGGCGGCCGGTCGAGGCGATCACGTGGTAGCCGAGCTTGGCGAGCACCGCCGTCGCCACCGAGCCGACGCCGCCGGCCGCGCCCGTCACCACCACTGCCCCGCTGGCCGGCGTCAGCCCGTGCTTCTCCAGGGCCAGCACGGCCAGCATCGCCGTGAAGCCGGCGGTGCCGATGGCCATGGCATCCCGGGCCGACAGGCCCTGTGGCAGGCCGACGAGCCAATCGCCCTTGACCCGCGCCTTCTCGGCATAGGCGCCGAGATGGGTCTCGCCCATGCCCCAGCCGGTACAGATCACGGCATCGCCCGGCTTCCAGGCGGGATGGCTGGACTGCTCGACCGTGCCGGCAAAATCGATCCCCGCGATCATCGGGAAGCGCCGGACCACCGGCGCCTTGCCGGTCAGCGCCAGCCCGTCCTTGTAGTTCAGCGCCGACCACTCGACCTTGACCGTGACGTCACCGTCCATCAGCTCGGCTTCATCGAACTGCGTCAGCGTCGCGGTCGTTCCCTTGTCCGCCTTGTCGATCCGGATCGCCTTGAACGTTCCCACAGCGGCACTCCCTGCGCTTTCTTTGTCTCACGCCATGTTTAGCCGATCGGGTCGGCCGCGCAACTCAGGTCGCGGGAACGGCACGCGCGACCGGCTTCTCGACGATCGGCAGGTTGATCAGCGCCGACAGCACGCCGAACAGGATCGAGAGCCACCAGATCGGCGTATAGGAGCCGTAGCGCTCGAACACGATGCCACCGAGCCAGACGCCGAGGAAGCCGCCGACCTGGTGGCTGACGAAGGCGAAGCCGTAGAGCGTGGCGAGCCAGCGGGTGCCGAACATGATCGCGACCAGCGACGAGGTCGGCGGCACCGTGGAGAGCCAGGCGAGCCCGGAGACCGCGCCGAAGGCGATCGCGGAGGCCGCCGTGACCGGGAACGAGATGAAGGCGAGCGTCGCCAGCGCACGGGTGAAATAGATGAAGGACAGGATGTAGCGCTTCGGCAGCCGGCTCTGCAGCCAGCCGACACTGAGCGAGCCGATGATGTTGAACAGGCCGATCGCCGCGATCACCCAGCCGCCAACCTGCGCCGACAGGCCACGATCGACCAGGAACGCCGGCAGGTGCACGGTGATGAAGGCGAGCTGGAAGCCGCAGGTGAAGAAGCCGAGCACCAGCAGCACGTAGGAGCGGTGGCCGAACGCCTCCATCAGCGCGGTCGTGAACGACTGCTGCTCGGCCTCCGACGGCTTGGCCTCGGCCGCCGGCGGCGTCGCCACGGCGAGCGACAGCGGCACGATGAACAGCATCAGCGTCGCGAACACCATCAGCGCGCTCTGCCAGCCGAACTGGTCGATCAGCGCGACGCCGAAGGGAGCGAACAGGAACTGGCCGAGCGAGCCGGCCGCCGTGCCGGCGCCGAGCGCGACACCACGGCGCTCCGGCGGCAACAGCTTGCTGAACGCCGACAGGATGAGATTGAACGAGCAGCCCGACAGGCCGAAGCCGACCAGCACGCCGGCGCCGATGTTCAGCGACAGAGGCGAGCTGGAATAGCGCATCATCAGCAGGCCGCCGGCATAGAGCAGCGCGCCGACACAGATCACGCGCATCACGCCGAAACGATCGGCGATCGCGCCGGCGAGCGGCTGACCGAGCCCCCACAACAGGTTCTGCACCGCTACCGCAAGCGCGAACACGTCGCGTCCCCAGGCGAATTCACGGCTCATCGGCTGCACGAAGAAGCCGAGGCTGGAGCGCGGACCGAAGCTCAGCAGCGCAATCGCGCAGCCGCACACGATGATGACGACCGGCGTCCGCCAGCTCTGGCTGCGGGAGGCCGTGCCGAGATCGCCTGCCTGTACCGACATCCGTGTCCTCCCCTGCTGCGGTCACTGTCCGCCGCACCCTTCCGATTAATGCATTTGCATTTAACTCCCAAGCTCAAAAGCGGAACCCAACCATGAAAAATTTCGATGCGGCGGCCACCCATGAGTCCATGTCATCCGAAGCGAGTTCCCGCAGCGGAACTCGCTCATACGTCCTTGTCCCGGCGCGAAACGTCCTGGTGCGCGAGTCGCAAACGACGTTTCATCCTGTGCGAGAGTGACCTTCAGAACAGCCGCTATTTGTCGCCAAACACCGATAAACAGCGAAGGAAGTCTCTGAAGAAGAACTAACAGGTACCGCGGTACACATGCGCACGGAATGTGGAATTTGGACATCACATGGACCACGATCAGATCGAGACATCCGGCCGCGTCGTGATCGTTGGTGCCGGAGTTGCCGGACTGTTCTGCGCGCTGAAGCTCGCACCGCAGCCGGTCACGCTGATCTCCGCGACCGCATTGGGTGAGGCCTCGTTCGGCGCGACGATGCAGGCCGACATCGCGGCAGCGGTTTCATCCGGCGACAGCCCCGATAGCCATGCCGCCGACATGATCGCTGCCGGTGGCGGCCTGGTCGACGCGACGGCTGCGCTGGCGCTCGCGCGCGACGCTTCGGCTGCAATCGAGGACCTGGTCCGCCTCGGCGTGGCTTTCGATCGTGATCACAGCGGCAGGCTGGCGACGTCTCGTGCGGCTGCGCACACCGCGCGACGGATTCTCAGCGTTCGCGGAGACTTCACCGGACAGGCGATCATCACCGCGCTGTCTCAAGCCGTGCGCGCAACGCCCTCGATCCGCATCATCGAGGGCCATGTCGCCGACGCGCTGCTGACGGAAGACGGCGCGGTGCGTGGCCTGCAACTGCGGCCGACCGACGACGATGCGGCCGCGCCGGTGCTGATCGCGGCGCCGGCAATCGTGCTGGCCACCGGCGGCATCGGCCGTCTGTTCGCCACGACCACCAATCCGCCGCACGCCACCGGCATCGGCCTCGCCATCGCTGCGCGCGCCGGCGCGGTCATTGCCGATCCGGAGTTCGTTCAGTTTCATCCGACCGCGATGATGACCGGTCACGATCCGGCGCCGGTTGTGAGCGAGAGCCTGCGCGGCGCCGGCGCCATCCTGGTCAACCGGCGCGGCCAGCGCTTCATGCTGCCGCGCCATCCGCTGGTCGATCTTGCCCCGCGCGACACGGTGGCGCGCGGCGTGATGGCCGAGATCATCGCCGGACGCGGCGCCTTTCTCGACGCACGCGACGTGCTCGATGACGACGTCGCCGAACGCTATCCGATGCTGCACCGGGCCTGTACCGCCGCGGGGCTCGATCCCACCCGGCAGCCGATTCCGGTGGCGCCGGCGGCGCATTTCCACATGGGCGGGATCGCGGTCGACGCGCAGGGCCGCAGCTCGATCGAGGGGCTTTGGGCGGCGGGTGAAGTCGCCGCGACGGCAACGGACGGCGCCAACCACATCGCCGGCAACGCGCTGCTCGCCGCGCTGGTGTTCGCCCAGCGGATCGCCGAGGATATCTCCGGCCGGACGTTCACCGCGCCCTCCACGCTACAGGACATTGCGTTCGCCGATCCGGCCGGCCCCTGTGCCGGCGCTGCGGCGAGCTCGCTGCGCGAGACGATGACGGCGCAGCTCGGCGTCATCCGCGACGAGGAGCGGCTGGCGGAGGCCATCGCCGCGATTGCCAGGATGGAGCGCGACGCCGGCAGCCCGAGGCTGCGCAACATGGCGAGCGCCGCGCTGCTGATCGCCACCGCGGCCTGGAGCCGGCGCGAGAGCCGCGGTGCGCATTGCCGCGCCGACTGCCCCGCGGAGAATCCGAGTTTCGCGCAGCGGACGATGACCACATTGGCCGCTGCCCGCGAGATCGCCGACGAGCTCGCGGCACGGCCGACGGCGCGGCAGTCGCGGCCGTTGAGCGCGTAGCAAGAGCTGATCCGACTGCGTCACGACGGAGCTCGGCAGTCGCGTTTTCACCGTCATTCGTGATCACCGTCATTCCGGGTTCAGGGCCTGCGGCCTTGTCCCGGAATGACGGTGCTCATGACGAAGCAGCCATCGTCGCCCAATAAAGATATTACGACTCGTTGTTATTTGCTGCCTCGCCGGTATTTGGGAGCAGGCACGATGTAATTAGTGCGTGCCGTGTCGGCCGCGTGCATCCATTGATCCGCGGGCGCTGGACGAACAAATCGGCCGTACCGTTGCGCTGGTGCTCGTAGTCATCACGCGCACGATCTGAGCGGCCCTCGCCAATGAGTTGGACGAGGCCTTTCGTCGAAGCAGATCACCGGCTGACGCTGATGCGAATCGCCGCACGGATCGAGCACATCCTCTACGCGCGCAACTAATTCGCATCGATCTGTGGGGATACGCCACATGCTCCTGCGCCATGGCTTCAGATCGTTCTCGGCCAGACGCCGCCGCACTATCTCGTGCGCCCCGGCGCCGACGGCATTTACCAGCACCAACTAAATGGCTGGACAGGTTCGCCATGATTTCGGCAAAAGAACCGCAGAACCTGTACAAATAAGAAAAAGAGATGGTCGAAATTTAGCGGTGCTCAAGTAGTAGCGCGCGTTTTGTCCGTCCTGCTGACGAGGAAATGGGAATTCACGGCTGCCAGATCGCCGATTCACCGCTTGGCATGGCCATAGATTCGGTCATCGGTCTCGCCGCCGGTTTGGAAGCCGAGTCGCCGAGCAGAAAGGCGCCAAACGGTCCAGGGAGTGTTGCGGGGCGACGCGATGGCGCGTGTCCGCAGGAGTAGTTGAGGATGAGTTCCTTATTGCGGAGTAGCGGATCGCGGATCACCGTGGGTGATGCGCAGAGCGAACGTTGGCGCCCGGCAAAGCCTGCCGCTTTGTCCAACAGCCTCGCGCATGCGACGTCTGCGCCTGATGAGGATGCGGCCACCGATCTCTCCCGGCCGTGGTGGCAAACCGCTTCAGCGGTTGACGATGCGCCGATGCCAATGGCGCCAGCAGAAGCGGACCGATCCTGGCAGATCCCTTCACTCGATCCCGTCGTGATGCCTCCACCTCCGCCCGAACGGCTCGAATTCGATTCTGTTTTCCGGTTCGGTGCCGCAGTGGCCGCGCTTGCGTGCCTCGCGTTCTTTGCGGTGCGCATCATGCAGGCTCCGAACATTGAAACAGTTACGAAGTCTGAAGCGACCGCTTCATCGTCTCCCCGAAACTTCGGGACAGCGGGGAAATCGAAATCCGATGACGGCCAAGCATCGCTGGACGCCGCGGCGCACACGATCGGACGGGCCGATTCGATCGTGGCGTCGGTCCCGATCGTCAAGCCGGCTCCGGGCGGAGGCGAGACCCCGCAGTCAATTCCGCCGAAAGCATCTCGGACCATCGCGACCAGGAGCCCTGCACCGGCGGCCGCGTCTGCGCTGACCAAGAACGAGATCAGCGAAATGCTGAAGCGCGGACGCGATCTCATCGGCGCGGGCGACGTTGCGAGTGCCCGCCTGATCCTGGCGCATGTCGCGGAAGCGGACGCCGAAGCATCACTGACGCTGGCCGGCACCTATGACCCCGCGATCTTGTCCAACCTGAAAGCCGTTGGCGTCGCGCCCGATCCGGCCAAGGCCCGCGCCTGGTACGCGAGAGCCGCCGAACTCGGGTCACTCGAGGCTCGACGGCGGCTCGAGTGACCCGAGCTTCGAAACCGGGTGATCCAGCGCGGTCTCACGCCGGTCGCTGCGCAGGAATTGCGGCGGGGCGCGGACCGCCGGATCCTGGTCGATGGTGTCGTGCGGGCGACGCGCGTCCCCGCAAAGTGTTGTGTTGCGTGATGAGGTCCATGATGGGAATGTTTGATCGTCTGTTGCAACCGGCCTTGTCGTCGGCGCCCCGTGGTCCTCGGCTGCTTGGCGCGCCGGGTTCTCCGACCGTGGCGTTGCTCCTCGTGCTTGCCGCCGTGCCAGGCCTGGCGCGTGCTGCCGAGGGCGAGATCCGGATCGGCAATACGACGCCCTACAGCGGGCCGGCGGCCGCCTACGGCAGCGTGAGCAAGGTCATCTCCGCCTATTTCCAGAAGGTGAATGACGAGGGCGGGATCAGGGGCCGCAAGATCACCTACATCTCCTATGACGACGGCTATAATCCGCAGAAGACGGTGGAGCTGACACGACGGCTGGTGGAGGAAGACAAGGTCGACGTCATCTTTGCGAGCGTTGGAACAGCGACCAGCGCGGCGGTGCGGCCTTATCTCAACGCGAACAAGATACCGCAATTGTTCGTCGGCTCCGGCGCCTCGATCTGGGATCAGCCTCGCGACTATCCTTGGACCATGGGAGCGCAACCCAGCTACCAGATTGAAGCTCATATTCACGCGCAATATCTGCTCGAGCAACATGCCGGTGGCACGCGCATCGGTGTGCTTTATCAAGACGACGAGTTCGGCAAGGACTATCTGAAGGGTTTGAAGGACGGGCTCGGCGGCAAGCTGCCGATCGTCGCGGAAGCGGCTTACGCGGTCACCGATGCCGACATCAATCAGCAGATCGCGAAGCTGAAGACCGCCGGAGCCAACATCCTGGTCGACGTCAGCACCCCGAAATTCACGGTGCTCGCGATCCGCCGCCTCGCCGAGCTCGGCTGGAGACCCGAGCACATCATCCCCACGGTTTCGGATTCGGTTGCCACCGTGCTGCAGCCTGCAGGCCTGCAGAACGCGGAAGGACTGCTTTCCGCCACCATCCTGTACGAGGGCGGTGTGCAGGGCGGCGATCCCGGCTTCGCCGAGTGGTCCGCGTTCATGGATCGCTACGCGCCTGCAATCAGCAAGAACAACAGCTTGGGAATCGTGGGCTACGCGCTTGCCAACCTGATGGTTGCGGTCCTGCGCAATTGCGGCGACGACTTCTCCCGCGACAACATCATGAGGCAGGCGCGTTCCTTGAAGGGGACGCCAATTCCCATGTTGATTCCCGGGATCGTCGCCAATACCAGCGCCAGCGACCACGCGCCGATCGAGCAGATGCAGATGAAGCGTTTCGTCGATGGCCATTGGGAACGGTTCGGGCCGGTGCGCAGCGGAATCGACCCGGGGGCGGTCAGCGATTCCTTCAAGGCGATCTTCCGCTATGCGTCGGCCAAGCGGGACCTCGCGAGCCAGCTCAACGCCAATACGGTGAGCCTGATGACGGGCTCGTATGGCAGCACCTATTCCCAGATGGGCGCCGACGTCGCCTCGGTCCTCAATGACGGCATCAACCTGCGGGTCATGCCGGTCCTCGGCAGCGGCTCGGTTCAGGCGGTGGCCGACATCCTCATGCTCAAGGGCGTCGACGTGGGAATCGTGCGCAAGGACACGCTGTCCTATCTCGAACGCAAGGACTTCGCGAGCAACATCCGCAATCAGCTCGTCTACGTCACCAAGATGTTCAACGAGGAAATGCATGTTCTGGCACCGCGATCGATCCGCACCATGCGGGAGCTCGACGGCAAGACCGTTGCGGTCGACCTGCCGGACGGCAGCACCTTCGTGACCGCGATCAACGTGTTCGAGCGGCTCGAGATCAAGCCGCATCTGCTCTATATCGAGCCACGCATCGCGCTCGAAATGTTGCGCAAGGGGGAGATCGACGCGATGATTGCGGTCGACGGCAAGCCGGTGCCCTGGCTCAGCCAGATCACGGATGCCAATCTGCATCTCGTCCCGGTCGGCTACGACAAGACCTTGCGCGAGGATTACCTTCCATCCAAGCTCACCGCGGACGACTACCCCAACCTGATCTCCAATTCCGAGTCGGTGGAAACGATCGCAGCAGAGGCAATCCTGGCGTCGTATAATTGGCAGCCGGGAAGCGACCGCGATCGCCGGCTGTCGCTGCTGGTCGAGTCGCTGTTCTCGCGCATGTCGCAGCTGCAGCGGCCTCCCTTCCATCCGAAATGGCAGGAGATGGCGCCGCGCGCGCCGGTCGCCGGCTGGACCAGGTTCCGGGCCGCGCAGGAATGGCTCGATGGGACGACACGGATTCCGGCGGCCACTACGGCCACCGTTAAACCGTCGAAGCCGGTCGCGGCCGCCGCACCGTCCCCGCGCATTCCTGTCACGGCAAAGCCGGCGGCCGCAACGCCGCCGGACCAGGCGCGCCAGACCGAGTTGTATCGCCGCTTTCTCGAGTGGAATGCGACGCGTCGCTAGATGATTAGCGCCGCATCCAGTTCGGATTGCTCTCGGCCTCGCTCTTGGCGGCCTCGGTGAGCTCGGCCGAAATGGCCGCGGTCTGCTGCGGCGTGCCCCAGCTCGGCGCGTCGCTGCCGTCGCCCCATTTCTTCGGCCGGTAGAAGGTGTGAACGCCGAACTTGTACATGCGCTTCATCTCGGCGACCCAGGACGGCCGCACCCAATAGGCATGATAGTGGGTCGACTTGCCCACCTCCGGCAGCCAGATCAGCCCGTCCAGCATGGCCTTCGCGATCTTCTTGGCGCGATCCCACATCTCGGGCTCGCGGATCACATCCGGATTGTTGTCGCAGGCGAAGGTGAACTGGCAGGCGAAGTGGCGGTATTTGTTCTGGTAGACGACGCCGCACACCGTCGTCGGATAATAGCCGGAGAACGCCCGGTTCAGCACGACCTGCGCCACGGCCATCTGGCCGCGCACCGCCTCGCCGCGGGATTCGAAATAGATCGCTTCGGCAAGGCACTTCTCGGACTTGAAGCGCGCCTTCTCGTCCGTGAGGCTCAACCGTTCGGCCGGAGTCCTGTCGCGCTGATTGTCGGTGTTGACCTCGCCTTTCGGCGCGATGCTCTCGCCGGCCTTGGCGGCATCGTCGGCCGGATGTGACAGCACCGCCATCGGCTTGAGGTCCGGATCCGGCATCACGATCAGCGGCGCCTCGCCCGGCAGCCATGTCTCCATGGTTCCGGCGGCAACGCCCAACGACGACGTGCCGAAATAGAGATTGGACGTCTTGATGTTGAGGCCGTCATAGCTGACGGCGCCATCTGCCAGAATTTGGTCGGCTGCAGGCTTCAGCTCGCCCGATGGCTGGATCTCGGACTTCGCCGCGTCGTACTGCACGAGCGGCGGCGCGCTCAGCGCCTCCTGCAATTCGGGATCGAGTGCAGAACGCTGCGGGAGTGGCGCCTGCGCCGGCGCTTCCGTCGTCTTGGCGCCGAACACCGAGGAATTCGAATCCGGTTGCGTCGATGGCGTGGGTGCGGGCTCGGAGGGCGCAGGCTCGACGGGCGCGGCCGATTCGGTCGGCTGCGCCGACGGCGTCGGGGGGCGCACGACGAGACGATCGCCCTTCAGCGTGCGATCGACCTTGGGGAAGTCGGAGGCCTGATAGCGTGGCGGAACCTGCAGCGCCGGATTGCGCGGCGTCGATCCGGTGATGTCGAGATCGCGCCCATCGAGGCTTGCGAGGCGGATGCTCACCGCCTGCGGCGCCGAGGTTCCGATCGGACGACCGAAACTATAGGTGGCGAGCTGAATGGAGGCCGCAGCCGAGAACACACGCTTCTGCCAGCGTTCGGCGACGCCCGGCTGGCGGGCGAGCAGAGAAGCGATGTCTTGATACCCGGTCTCTGTCGGCATCAGAGCGAAGACGCAGAGACCGAGTCCGAAGGACGCAAATCGCGCGCCCTTCGGATCGGGACGCAGAACTAACATCGATACGCTCAACGCAACGCTTACTGGATCGACCGAACAACAGTGCTTCCGTGCAATTCGATCTTCTCTCTTCGTATCGGGTTTAGGTTGCCGAGGAGTTAATCCGCGTTGCAATTGTGAAACAGGCAAGCGGGGAAGTTGCAGAGCGCCGAGCGATCGATATGTGTGGTAAACAGCGCACCGACGAGAACGGTGAACATTCAGTCAACAGATGCGGTGAATGAAAATCATCTGCACATCATGAGGCGGAGTGTTCCATCGGAACTGCGACGTTCGCTCTCTCCACTCGTCATTCCGGAGCGTCCCCGGAATGACGGCGGTGGTGGAGAAGAAGTGCACCTTGCGTCACGTGCGCGCCCCATCGCGACGAACCCTCACCAATGAAAAAGGCCGGCAACATGTGCCGGCCTTCATCAGGATTAGATCGATCGCAGCAGGATCAGGCCTGGCTCGCGATCTCCTTGCCGAGCGCGGATTGCGCAGCGGCGAGGCGCGCGATCGGCACGCGGTAGGGCGAGCACGACACGTAGTTCATGCCGACCTTGTGGCAGAACGCGACCGAGGCCGGATCGCCGCCATGCTCGCCGCAGATGCCGACCTTGAGGTTGGGTCGCGTGGCGCGGCCGCGCTCGACGCCGATCTTGACCAGCTCGCCGACGCCCTCGCGGTCGATCGAGATGAACGGATCGATCTCGAGGATGCCCTTGGCGACGTAGGCGCCGAGGAAGCTGCCGGCGTCGTCGCGGCTGATACCGTAGGTCGTCTGCGTCAGGTCGTTGGTGCCGAACGAGAAGAACTCGGCGGCCTCCGCGATCTGGCCGGCCATCAGCGCTGCGCGCGGTAGCTCGATCATGGTGCCGACCTGGTACTCCAGCTTGGCGCCGGTCTCGCGGATCACGGCCTGCGCCATCGCGTCGATGCGCGCCTTGACCAGGTCGAACTCCGCCTTGGTGGCGATCAGCGGCACCATGACCTCGAGGCCGACGGCCTCGCCGGTGCGCTTCTCGGCCTCGACCGCCGCCTCGAAGATCGCGCGCGCCTGCATCTCGGCGATCTCCGGATAGGCGATGGCGAGACGACAGCCGCGGAAGCCGAGCATCGGGTTGAACTCCGACAGCTCGCGGGCGCGGTCGGCCAGGCGCCGCGGATCGGTGTTCATCGCGCGGGCGACTTCCTCGACCTCGGCCTGGGTGTGCGGCAGGAACTCGTGCAGCGGCGGATCGAGCAGGCGGATCGTGACCGGCAGGCCCTTCATGATCTCGAACAGCTCGACGAAGTCTGCGCGCTGCATCGGCAGCAGCTTGGCGAGCGCGGCGCGACGCTCCTGCTCATCCTCGGAGAGAATCATCTCGCGCACCGTGCGGATGCGCGTCTCCTCGAAGAACATGTGCTCGGTGCGGCACAGGCCGATGCCCTCGGCGCCGAACTTGATCGCGGTGCGCGCATCCTCCGGCGTATCGGCATTGACGCGCACGCCGGTCTCACGCACGGCATCCGCCCAGCCCATCAGGGTGCCGAACTCGCCGGACAACTCCGGCTCGATCATCGGCATGCGGCCGGCCAGCACCTGGCCAACGGAGCCGTCGATGGTGATGACGTCGCCGGTCTTGAAGGTGCGGGAGCCGATGCTCATCGTGCCGCGGCCGTAGTCGACGCGGATGGTGCCGCAGCCGGACACGCAGGGCTTGCCCATGCCGCGCGCGACGACGGCGGCGTGCGAGGTCATGCCGCCGCGGGTGGTGAGGATGCCCTCGGCGGCGTGCATGCCGTGGATGTCCTCCGGCGAGGTCTCGATGCGGACCAGGATCACCTTGCGACCGTCGGCCTGCAGCTTGGTGGCCTCGTCCGAGGAGAACACGATCTCGCCGGATGCAGCGCCCGGCGAGGCCGGCAGGCCGGTGGCGACCACGTCGCGCTTGGCGGAGGGATCGATGGTCGGATGCAGGAGCTGATCGAGCGAGGCCGGATCGACGCGGAGCACGGCGTCACTCTGCGAGATCAGGCCCTCATTTGCGAGCTCGACCGCGATGCGCAGCGCCGCCTTGGCGGTGCGCTTGCCGCTGCGGGTCTGCAGCATCCACAGCTTGCCGCGCTCGACCGTGAACTCCATGTCCTGCATGTCACGGTAGTGCTTCTCGAGCAGCGTGTAGATGCGGGTCAGCTCGTGGAAGGCGTCGGGCATCGCGACTTCCATCGACGGCCGGTCCGAGCCGGACTCCCGACGCGCGTCCTCGGTGATGTCCTGCGGGGTGCGGATGCCGGCGACGACGTCCTCGCCCTGCGCGTTGATCAGGAACTCGCCGTAGAGCTTGCTCTCGCCGGTCGAGGGATTGCGCGTGAAGGCGACGCCGGTGGCCGAGGTGTCGCCCATGTTGCCGAACACCATGGCCTGGACGTTGACGGCGGTGCCCCAGGATTCCGGAATGTCGTGCAGCTTGCGATAGGTCACCGCGCGCGTGTTCATCCAGGATGAGAAGACGGCGCCGATCGCGCCCCACAACTGGTCGTGCGGGTCCTGCGGGAAGTCCTTGCCGGTCTCGTGCGCGACCGCGTCCTTGTATTTGCCGACCAGCATCTCCCAGTCCTCGGAGCTCAGGTCGGTGTCGAGCTGATAGCCCTGGGTGTCCTTGAAGCTGTCGAGGATGTCCTCGAAATGATGGTGCTCGAAGCCGAGCACGACATCCGAATACATCGTGATGAAGCGGCGATAGCTGTCGAAGGCGAAGCGGCGGTCGCCGGACAGCGAGGCCAGCGCTTCCACCGTCTGGTCGTTGAGACCGAGATTGAGCACGGTGTCCATCATGCCCGGCATCGAGGCGCGGGCGCCGGAGCGCACCGAAACGAGCAGCGGGTTCTCCGGATCGCCGAACTTCTTGCCGGTCAATTTGCCGATGTAGTCGAGCGCCTTGTCGACCTGCGACTGCAGCTCCTTCGGATAGGTCTTGTCGTTGGCGTAGAAGTAGGTGCAGACTGAGGTCGGAATGGTGAAGCCCGGAGGCACCGGCAGGCCGAGATTGGCCATCTCGGCCAGATTGGCGCCCTTGCCGCCGAGCAGGTCGCGCAGGCCGGCTTTGCCTTCGGCCTTACCGTCACCGAAGGTGTAGACCCACTTGTTCGGCTTGATCGCGGTGACCGCGCTCTTGGCCGGGGCCTTCGCAGCCGACGCCTTCACAGCCTTGGCGACCGGCTTGGCAGCCGTCTTGGCCGGCTTCTTCGGAGCGGTTTTCACTGGCGCTTTCGGTGCAGACCTGGCCGCGACCTTGGCCGGAGCCTTGGCGACGGGCTTCGACGCCGTCTTGAGCGCCTTGCGCGGTGGAGCGAGTGCTGCGGTCTTGGCCTTGCCCGGCTTGGAAGGCTTTGATTTCGCTGTAACTTTCTTAGACTTCGCTACCGCTTTGGCCATGAGGTGCTTCGATCCGCAAATGGGAGGAGAAATCGCGCGCCTTACACCACTTTGGGCGCCGCGGCGCAAGCTCGGGGGTTCCCGACCTTGGGACTAGAACCTGGGGACTAGAAGTGCAGCCACTTCAGCAGGCCCATGCCGATCAGGCCATTCAGGATGAGGAAGATCGCGACGATCAGGTTCAGCAGGCGCGGCATGATCAGGATCAGGACGCCGGCGATCACGGACATGATCGGCGAGATATGGGCAACGGTCAGGGTCATCGGTGAACTCTGAATGATTGAAGGACGAGGCTGGGGCGATTCGATTTGGCCGGACTTTATCCTGGCCCATCGTGGCGGAATAGGAGACGCACGGCACGAGTTCCGGTTCCCCCACCGCTGAATCTGCCGCAAAAATGCCGCCGGTTCCACGTCGCCCTGCGCGGAACGATGACCTGTTGCCGGCATTGGGAAGCAGGTGCCGGCACGCGCCGGTCTCTCTCAGCGATCAACAGCTCAGGAGTCCCGTCCCATGCGAACCCATCTCACCCTTGCTGCCCTCGTGGCCGCACTCGTGATTCCGGCGGCCGCACAGGCGCAATCCTACACGACGGGCGTCGGGCGCAGCGTCGTGGTCGAGGAGGACGCTCCAGTGATCACGGTCGAGCGACGGCCGGAGTTTCGCGAATATGTCGTGCGCGAGCGTGTTCCCAACTATGTGATCCCCGATCGCGTCGTTGTTGGCACCCTGCTGCCAGAGTCCGGTGTTACATATTACGACGTTCCGCAGCGCTTCGGTGCGACACGTTATCGCTACACCGTGGTCAACGGCGAAACTGTCTTGGTCGAACCGCGATCGCGGCGGATCATTCAGGTCGTTGAATAGTTATAGAGCTGCATTTGGTCGCCAACGCCCCCGCAAGCGGCCAGATGTAAAAGGCCCTGCCCGGTTCCCCCCGCCGGGTAGGGCTAATTTTTATTGGCGCGTAACTTGTAGGATGGGCAAAGCGGCCGCCGAAGGCGGCAGCGTGCCCACCATTCGGCAGCAACTCCGCTGCGAGACGGTGGGCACGGCGCCATTGCGATCGCGGGACGTGGGGATAGCACGGCAGCGCCTTTGCCCACCCTACGTTGCGATAGGGCGATCAGCCCTCGATTTTTGAGAAGTCGGCCACCGCACGCGTCGCGCTGCGGATCTCGTTCAAGAGCTTCAGCCGGTTCTCGCGGATCTTGGCGTCGTCATCGTTGACCTTCACCTTGTCGAAGAACGCATCGACCGCCGGCCGCAGCTTCGCCATCGCGTGCATCGCGGCGGCAAAGTCCTCCTTGGCGACGGCAGCGCCGGCGTCCGCCGCGACCTCGCCGATCGCCTTCGCCAGCGCCTTCTCCTCATCGAGCTTGTAGAGTGCAGCATCCGGCGTGCCGTCGAACTTGCGCTTGTCCTTCTTCTCCTCGATCGAAAGGATGTTGGACGCACGCTTGGTGCCGGCGAGCAGGTTCTTGCCGTCGTCGGTGTCGAGGAATTTTCCGAGCGCCTCGACGCGGCGGACGACCATCAGCAGGTCATCCTGACCGCCGAGCGCGAACACGGCGTCGACGAGATCATGCCGCGCGCCCTGCTCGCGGAGCTGGACCTTGAGACGGTCGGCGAAGAAGGAGAGGAGATTAGACGATCGCTCGTCTACTTCCTTGCGTATCAGCTCGGCCTTCTTCTCATCTCCACCTTGGGCTTCTTGAAGATACGGATCCCAATGGCGAAGAGATTGAATGCGCTTCTCCAGGACATTATCCAGTCCGGGCTCGACAGCCTCTAGCAAGCCGACTTGCTCTGCCACACTCATTACTCGTTCGATGTCGGCAGTTCTCCCTTCGATAGACTGGCTCAGCGAAGCCATCGTATTCAACAGTCTCAGAACGATTCCAAACGGAAATCTAAGTTCGTTTTCCAAAATCAGCCTGATCACGCCCAGCGCCGCGCGGCGCAGAGCATACGGGTCTTTCGATCCCGTCGGCTTCTCGTCAATCGCCCAGAATCCAACCAGCGTGTCGAGCTTGTCCGCGAGCGCCACCGCAACCGAAACAGGATCAGTCGGCACACGATCGGCAGGCCCCTGCGGCTTGTAGTGCTCCTCGCAAGCGGCGGCGACGGACGGGTCCTCACCTTGAGCGAGCGCATAGTACTTGCCCATCAGACCCTGTACTTCTGGGAACTCGCCAACGACTTCTGTCAAGAGATCGGCTTTTGCAAGCCTTGCGGCCCGTTTCGTCTTTTCGACGTCGGCGCGCACCAACTTGGCAAGCACCGCCGCCACATTCTCTATCCGCGCAATGCGCTCTGCCTGGGTGCCGAGCTTCTCGTGGAACACGATCTGCTCGAACTTCGGCAGCCGGTCCTCGAGCCTCGTCTTCAGATCCGTCTCATAGAAGAACTTCGCGTCCGACAGCCGGGCGCGGATGACGCGCTCGTTGCCGGCAATGATCGTCTTGCCGCCGTCGGTGGCCTCGATGTTCGCGGTCAGGATGAACTTTGGCGCCAGCCCGCCGGTCTTGGGGTCGCGCACCACGAAGCATTTCTGGTTGTTGCGGATGGTGGCGCGGATCACCTCGCCGGGGACCTTGAGGTACTCCGGATCGAACGAGCCCATCAGCACGACCGGCCATTCGACCAGGCCCGCGACCTCGTCGAGCAGCACGGGGTCCTCGACCAGCTCATAGCCTTGCGCAAAAGCGAGCTGCTTGGCGTCGGTAACGATGGTGTCCTTGCGGCGGTCAGGATCGAGCACGACCTTGGCGTCGAGCAGCTTGGCCTCATAGTCCTCGAAGCGCCGCACCGAGATTGGCGCGGGCGCCATGAAGCGATGGCCGTAGGTGGTCTGTCCCGCCTCGATGCCGTCGACGGCGAAGCCGATGACGTCCGGCTCCTCGGTCTCCAGGCCGAACGTGGCGGTGATCGCGTGCAGCGGCCGCACCCAGTTCAACGCGCCCGGTCGCTCCGAGCGCTTGCCCCAGCGCATCGATTTCGGCCAGGGGAACGTTCTGATGATCACCGGCAGCATCTCGGCGAGCACGTCGAGCGTGGCGCGGCCGGGCTTCTCGATCAGCGCGACGTAGAAATCGCCCTTCTTCGGATCGCGCTGGATCGTGGCCTCCTCGATCGAGGACAGGCCGGTCGCCTTGAGGAAGCCTTGGATCGCGGCATCGGCGCCGCCGACGCGCGGGCCCTTGCGCTCCTCCTTCAGGTCCGCCTGCCGCGCCGGGATGCCGTGCACGGTCAGCGCCAGCCGCCGCGGCGTCGCGAACGCCTTGGCGCCCTCATAGACGAGACCCTCGGCGACCAGCTTGTCGGTGACCATGCGGCGCAGATCCTCGGCCGCCTTGGCCTGCATGCGCGCAGGAATTTCTTCGGAGAACAGTTCGAGAAGGAGGTCGGGCATATTTAGAACTCGTTCGCAGGGCTGGCGGTGCTGCACTCCCCTCCCCCTTGCGGGGAGGGGTTGGGGGTGGGGGTCAGCGCGCGCTGAAGGTCGTGGGGAGCATCGTTGGCACAGCCGAGATCATCATTGTCGGCAAACGACCATGTGCGACCACGTACAAGGCCGTGGAGACCCATCAGGCATCTCGCCTGGGGACCCCCACCCCCGCCCCCTCCCCGCAAGGGGGAGGGGAGCAGAGGCACCGCGTGTGTTGCGAGGTTGAGCTGCAAGACAAATCTCGATGCGAATGAGGAATTATTTTCCCGAGCGCCCCTCCCGCTCCAGGAATGATGAAGCGTCCGAGCCGCGAAGCTCTAACCAGCCCCCGCCCCGCCCGCCTCCGTATGCAGCCAGGCTTCGCCGCAGGCTTTGGCGAGCTCGCGGACGCGCAGGATGTAGCTCTGGCGCTCGGTGACGGAGATCACGCCGCGCGCATCGAGCAGGTTGAACACGTGGCTCGCCTTGATGCACTGGTCGTAGGCCGGCAGCGCCATCAGGTGCTCCCGACGATTGCCCTCGCGCCAGCCGGCATCGAGATATTTGCGGCAGGCGCCCTCGGCCATCTTGAACTGCTCGAACAGCATGTCGGTGTCGGCATGCTCGAAATTGTGCCGGGAATATTCCCGCTCGGCCTGCAGGAAGACGTCGCCATAGGTCACCTTGGCGTCGCCGTCGCGGCCGTTGAAGTTGAGGTCGTAGACGCGGTCGACGCCCTGCACGTACATCGCCAGGCGCTCGAGGCCATAGGTGAGCTCGCCCGCGACCGGCGCGCATTCGAAGCCCGCGACCTGCTGGAAATAGGTAAACTGCGACACCTCCATGCCGTCGCACCAGCACTCCCAGCCGAGACCCCAGGCGCCGAGCGTCGGGCTCTCCCAGTCGTCCTCGACGAAGCGGATGTCGTGCACGGCGGCATCGATGCCGATGGCGCCGAGCGACTTCAGGTACAGCTCCTGAAGGTTCGGCGGCGACGGCTTCATGATCACCTGGAACTGGTAGTAGTGCTGCATCCGGTTTGGATTCTCGCCGTAGCGGCCGTCCTTCGGCCGCCGCGACGGCTGCACATAGGCGGCATTCCACGACTTCGGCCCAAGCGCGCGCAGGGTCGTCGCCGGATGGAAGGTGCCTGCCCCCATCTCCATGTCGTAGGGCTGCAGGATCACGCAGCCCTGCTCGGCCCAGAACCGCTGCAGGGCCAGGATGAAGCCCTGGAACGAACGTTCGGGGCGCATGTGCAGAGGTAGCGAGTCCATCGTCGGTATCGGTCTTTCGCAGGCGTCGGAAAAGCGCGCGGACCGTATCGGCGGGGACATCAGGAATCAAGGCAATAGGGTCTCCGTCTCCGAACGGCGGCGACGTGCCGTCGTTCGAAGATCAGCGGCTCGCGTCAGCCCGGCCGGTAGGCGCCCGTGACGGGATCGCGGCGCAGAGTCTTGATCTCGGCTGTCTGCGCGGCCTCGGCGACGCGCGACAGTCGCGCCTCTTCGAGCTCCCGGTTGATCTTCTGAGCGGCCTTGTAGGCCCAGCGAACCACGGCAAGCCCGCCCAGCATACCCGCGAAAGCAACGAACGGCGGCATTGGTCGATCCTCGTTCATGAACAGAGCCACCCCGATTCCCATTGTCGCCGATCCCGGTTCCCCCCGCAATCAGGATTGCGAGGGGCGAAATGGCGCGGCCTCCAGCTCTAGAACCCGAAACGGGCCCAGATCGCCCGGGTTTCGGCCGCCGAGATCAGCTCCTCGGCCAGCCCCGTCCAGCCGAATCCCAGGCTGCCGGCGCCCGCGGCGCGGCGGCCGAGCAGACCCGACAACAGGCCGGCCGCCGGCGCCACGACAGGCGTTGCGACCTTGTCGCCGAAGCGGGTGCGCAGCACCGCGCGCAGGTCGCCGATGGCGTCCGCCAGCCCCAGCGTGACGGCGCTGTCGCCGGCCCAGTACTCGCCGGTGAACAACACATCGTCGGCGCCCTTCAGCCGGGTCGCGCGGCTTTCCTTGACCAGCGAGATGAACAGCGCGTGGATCTCGCGCTGGATCTTCTTCAGCCGCGCCACGTCGTCGGGATTCTCCGGCAGGAACGGATCGAGCATCGCCTTGTGCTCGCCGGCCGTATACAGCCGGCGCTCGATTCCGATCTTCTTGATCAGGTCCTGCAGCCCGAACGAGCCGCCGACCACGCCGATCGAGCCGAGGATCGAGGAGGGATCGCAAAAGAT
Organism: Bradyrhizobium sp. SZCCHNR1051; assembly: GCF_032489615.1. NCBI lineage: Bacteria > Pseudomonadati > Pseudomonadota > Alphaproteobacteria > Hyphomicrobiales > Nitrobacteraceae > Bradyrhizobium > Bradyrhizobium sp. SZCCHNR1051. The sequence continues at coordinate 97,443 of NZ_JAUEYJ010000011.1, forward strand.
CTCATCGCCGGCGCAGGCGATCATGTAGCCGCCGGAGGCCGCGACGTCCTCAACGAACACGAGCACCGGCAGCTTCTTCTCCGCCGCGAGCTGGCGAATGCGCAAGTAGATCTGGCGCGACTGCACCGGCGAGCCGCCGGGCGAATTGATCACCAGCGCCACGGCCTTGGCGTTGCGCATGGAGAAGGCGCGCTCCAGCACCTTGGCGACGCCCGCAAGCGTCAGCCCCGGCCGCAGCGGCGTCACTGCGCCGATCACGCCGGACAGGCGGACGACCGGCACCACCGGTACGCCGCGCAGCCGCGCCGGAAGCAGCGCCTTCAGGCGATCGAAGAGCCCGGCTGCATCGCTGGGTTGTGTCAAGTTGTCCACCATCCTGTTACCTCGGATTAACCACTTTTTATCGCGCCGCTGCCATTCAAAGGGCTGGAACGAGCCTTGCAATCTCCTGGGCAATCGCACGGCGAGCCAAGGTGCAGAGTGCGGCGGAGGAATACATGAAGGTCTACCTGTTGATGCTGCTGATCGGTACTCTGTTGACTGCGATCCGTTTCACGACGGTAACCGAACGCCAGTCAGAAGCTCAGACGCAATAACGTCCGACCTCGATCAACCGTTCAGGGGGTGCCCAAAGCCAGCGCCCCCTGCCCCGACAGCACACGCACGGCCTCGTCATTCGGCACGCCTGCCGCCTCATTCAGCACCACTCCGGCGAGAATCTGGGTCGGCGCCCGCCCTCCCTTAACGGCCCTGACCAGGATGCGGATCGCCGGCTTGCCCGCTTGGCCGTGAACCGGTTGAACGGCAAGACTGCCGAAGCCGCGCGCCAGCGCCGCGACAACCTCGCTCAAACCATCGGCCCGCCAGATCAAGGTCAGCACGCCACCGGATTTCAGCATCCGCCGCGCGGCATGCGTCCAGATCTCCAACGTCGTCGCCATTGCCATGTGCGCGGTCGCGCGCGCGGCGTCGGGCGAGGCGCGGTGGCGCGCGGCATCGTGGAATGGCGGATTCATCAGCACGACGTCGACACTGTCGGGCCCGAGCCCTGCGGCAGTGAAAGCGGCCGCAGCCGCGGCGACGTCCAGCACCACGACCTCCGCCGGCAAGGCATTGGCGCGTGCGTTGTCGCGCGCGAGGCACGCCAGATCCGGCTCGCGCTCGACCAGCGTCAAGCTGAGACCGCCGACGCGCCGGGCCAAGGCCAGCCCGGCCGTCCCCACGCCGGCACCGAGATCGGCCACGCGATCGCCCGAACGCGCGGCCGTCGCCGCCGCCAGCAGGATTGCATCGTGGCCGGCGCGATGGCCCGTCGTGGGCTGCCGCAGCCGCAATTGGCCGCCGAGCACGGCGTCCTCGGAAATGTCGACAGCGTCACTCATCAGGGCGCAGTTCATGCGCCAGACCGGCATCGGTGAGAAGCCGCCGGGCCTGGAGATTGTCGTCCTCATGCACGAGGATCCTGCGCGGCAGGATGCCGAGCGAGCCTTCGATGACGCTCATGTTCTGATCGAGCACGAGGTGATGGATGTCGGCGCCGTCGAGCAGCGCCCCTATCGCCGAAACCAGCACGATATCATTGGTCCGAACCAATTCCTTCAATCGTTATGTCTCCATGCGGGCTTGGGTCAAGAAGGGTTGGGCAAGAAGGCTCGGGTCAAGGTTCCGTGTCTGCCCTTGCCGCCTGCGGCCGCAGTTTCTATTGTCGTTTCGAGCATAGCAAAATCGGAGACCAGAGTGGCGGTTATCGTACCTTTCGAGAGTCCATCGGGAGCCTCCATCGATGGGCTGGTCGCGCTGGTCGCAGCCGACATGGAACGGGTCAACGCTACGATTTTGTCGCGCACCGGCTCGGACGTCACGATGATCCCGGAGGTCGCAAACCACCTGATCTCCTCCGGCGGCAAGCGGCTGCGGCCGATGCTGACGCTGGCGATGGCTCATCTCACCGACTACACCGGCGATGGTCACGTCAAGCTCGCCGCGGCCGTCGAGTTCATGCATACGGCGACGCTGCTCCATGACGACGTGGTTGACGAGAGCGAAATGCGCCGCGGCAAATTGTCGGCGCGCATGCTGTGGGGCAACGAGGCCAGCGTGCTGGTCGGCGACTTCCTGCTCGGCCAGGCGTTCCGCATGATGGTCGAGGTCGGCTCGCTACGCGCGCTCGACATTCTCTCGGCCGCCGCAGCCACGATTGCCGAAGGCGAGGTGATGCAGCTTGCCGCCGCCAAGAACACCGCAACCACCGAGGACGAATATCTCGCCGTGATCCGCGGCAAGACGGCGGAACTGTTCGCTGCCGCCTGTGAGGTCGGCCCGGTGCTCGCCGACCGTCCCAAGGCCGAGCAGGCCGCATCCCGGTCTTTCGGCATGAATCTCGGCATCGCCTTCCAGCTCGTCGACGACGTGCTCGACTATGGCGGCAAGGCCGCCAAGCTCGGCAAGAATGTCGGCGACGATTTCCGCGAGGGCAAGATCACGCTGCCGGTGGTGCTGGCGTTCCGCCGCGGCAGCGACAGCGAGCGTGCCTTCTGGATCAAGGCGCTGGAGCGCGGCGAGATCAGCGATCACGATCTCGACCATGCGATCGGGCTGATGAACAAGCACCGTGCCCTGGAGGACACGATCAGCCGCGCGCATCACTACGGCGCCATGGCCGTCGACGCGCTGGCGCTGTTCCCGGCGTCACCGATGAAGGCGGCGCTGGAGCAGGTGGTGGCGTTCTGCCTGGCGCGGTCGCATTAGTTCGTCCGTCTGCCGAGAGACCGTCACCCAAGCAAGTTCTGTAGGGTGGGCAAAGGCGCCCTGCCCAGCTGATGCGACAATCACGCTGCAATGGCGCCGTGCCCACCATCGGGCGTCGTGCCCCGCGGTGAGACGGCGGGCACGGCGCCACCACGACCTTGTGCCGGGCTGCAGCCAGGCTGCGCCTTTGCCCACCCTACGAATCATCAGCGCGCCGGCATCGCGAGGAGCGTAGCGACGACGCGATCCAGGGCCGCAGCAAAGAGTCTCGATGCTTCGCTCGCAATGAGGGCCGAGCCAGCAAACTAGCTCAGCGTCCCCGCATGCACCCACCATTCAGGGTGCGCGGCTGCGATCGCAGCGCCGGCCGACTTTGCATCCGCCTCGCTGCCATAGATCGCAAAGCATGTCGCGCCGGAGCCGGACATGCGCGCCAGCAGCACGCCTGAACTCGCGCGCAGCGCGTCGAGCACCGTGCCGATGATCGACTGCACCTTCAGGGCGGGCGGCTCCAGATCGTTCTTCACCTGATCGAGTGCAGCGACCCAGTCTCCGACCGACGCGCCGGCCTGCGGCCAGGACGGTGCCGTGAGGACATCGGTCACGCCGACCAGCAGGTCGCCCGGCTTGAGGCCGAGGGCCTGGAATACGTCCTTGGTCGCGACCGGCACCCGCGGATTGATCATCACGCAGGACAGGACGGGAAGCGCAAGCGGCTGCAGGTTCTCGCCGACACCGGTCATGGTGCAGGCGCGCGAGGGCACGCAAACCGGCACGTCGGCGCCAGTCTTCAAGGCAACCGCAGTGAGGCGCGGGTCGTCCAGCGACAGGCCGTTCAGCTTCGCCAGCAACCGCAGCGCCGCTGCGGCATCGGCCGAGCCGCCGCCGATGCCGGCGGCGACCGGCAGCACCTTCTCCAGCGTGAACGCGCCGAGCTTCAGGCCGGGAACGGCCTCCGCCAGCAGCCGCGCCGCCTTCAGCACCAGATTGTCCGTGGTCTCGCCACAGGCCTCTGCCAGAGGTCCGGTCGTGGTCAGCGTCAGCTCCGCCCCCGGCACCAGCGCGAGCTGGTCCGCGCAATCCGCAAAGGCGACGACGCTTTCGAGATCATGATAGCCGTCGACCCGGCGGCCGACGACCCGCAGGGTCAGATTGACCTTGGCGCGCCCCTGCTCCTGCAGCGCGTCGGTGACCGTGGACGCCAACATCGGCGCAATGCTCCCAGCATGTTCGGTGGTGGAGCTCAGATGCCAACTCGCCGCGGTCCGAGGCCGAAGCGAACGTGGCCGGCAACCGCCACACCCTTCATCAAAATCATCCGGGCTCCCCGGCAAGCCGAGGAGCCCGTGATGGCTCTCACATCGTGATCAGGACGAACTAGCCGCCCTTGCCGTCGTCCTTCTTGGCGTCGGACGGCGTATCCTTGGTGTCGTTGCTGGCCGCAGCGGGCGCCGGATCATCAGTCAGGCCGTTCTGGATCTTGGCCTCGATCTTCGGCAGCTCCTCGGCCTCGGGCTTCAGGTCGCGGGCATGGGCCCACTGGAATTTGGCTTCCAGCTTGCGGCCGATGCGCCAATAGGCGTCGCCGAGATGGTCGTTGATGGTCGGATCCTCGGGCTTGAGGTCGATCGCGCGCTCGAGATTCTTGACCGCCTCCTCGAAATTGCCGATGCGGTAATAGGCCCAGCCGAGCGAGTCGACGATGTAGCCATCGTCCGGCCGCTGCTCGACGGCACGCTTGATCATCTTCATGCCTTCGTCGAGATTGATGCCCTGGTCGATCCAGGAATAGCCGAGATAGTTCAGCACATGCGGCTGGTCGGGCTGCAGCTCGAGGGCCTTGCGCATATCGGCCTCAGCCTTCGGCCACTGCTTGGAGCGCTCCAGGCAGATGCCGCGGTAGTAGTAATAGACGCTGTTGGCCTTTTCATTGTTCACCGGCAGCGAATCGACGCCGAGCGAATAGGTCTTGGCGCAATCGGCGAACTTCTTGCGGCCGCGCTCGATGTTGCCGAGCGCCATGATCGCCTCGAGATCCTTCGGATCCTGCGCAATGACGTCCTTGAGGATCTTGATCGCCTCGTCGCTGCGGTCGGCGCTGTCGAGATCGGTGGCGAGCTGGATCTGCGCATTGCGCTTCAACGGCGAGCTCGCCGGCACCCGCTCATAGACCTTGATCGCCATCTGCGGCTTCTTCACGGTCTCGTAGAGATCGGCGAGCGACAGCAGCGCCAGCGGATGATTCGGCTGCAGATGCAGCGCGAGCTGCAGATAGACCAGCGCCAGATCCTCGCCGCCGCGGCGGCTCAAAGTGGCGCCGATGCCGTACAGCGCCTCGGCGGCGCCGGCCTGCGCCGAATCGGCCAGCGACGGCAGCTTCTTGCCGGCCTTGGTCTCGCGCAGGCCCTCCTGCACCAGCGGATGGCGCGCGAGCTTCTTGTCGAAGGCTTCATAGATCGCGGTCGCGGCGGCCGCATCCTTGTTGCGCGACAGCCAATGCGCATAGGCCTCGGTGATGCGCAGCATCGAATCGTCGAGCTTGTAGGCGCGCTCGAACCGCGTGCCGGCGTCCTTCTCCTTGCCGGCCAGCTCCAGGATCATGCCGGCATGGAGGTCCTTGAACAGCGGATACCATTCGGGACCAGTCAGCTTGTCGATATTGGCGACGGCGGTCTTCGAATCGCCCGCACCGGCCGCGGCCCACGCCGACAGCAAGGTGGCGACGAGATCGGTGATCGGCCCGCGCACCGACTGGTTGATGTTGGTCTGGGCGGCTGTGTATTTCTTCTGCTTGATGTCCTGCACGCCGACAACGAGGCGCGCGATGCGGTTCGCCTTGTCGATCGTGAGCACGCGCTCGGCCAGCTTCACGGCCTCGTCGATGTCGCCATCGGCGACCGAGGAGATGAAGGCGCGGTCGAGCAGCTCGTTGTTCTTCGGGTCGCTACGTAGCGCCGAGCGGTAGAACGCCGCCGCCGAGGCCGCGTCGCGCTCGACGCTGGCGTGGCGGGCCGCCAGATAGCTGCCCGAGGTGGTGAGCGACTTCAGATCGACGCTGGTCGGAAACTTCGCGGCGTTATCCGCAGGATGATCCGGCGTCTGGGCCAGGACGGCACCGGGGAGCAGCAAGGCAGAAACGGCAATTGCGGTCCAGCGATTGCGAATTGACAACATCACGGTGCGCTCTGGTTGTTGGAAATGACGGATCGGTACGGACACGACCCCGATCGGCAGCTCTTCAAGGCGCCGACAATGCCGCGTTTGGCGGCCAACCGCAAGGATTTGCAGGATATTCGGGTCAGCCGGGAGCCCCTTTGGCGAAGGTGACCTGCGTCAAACCGCGCCAGTATGGCCGTATCGTGGCCGGCTGCCCTCCCCGGAGCAGCCGACTCACGCGATCGTGCGTTATGCGAGGCTACATCGCCTCGTAGTTCGGCCCACCGCCTCCTTCCGGAGGAACCCAGGTGATGTTGCCGTTGGGATCCTTGACGTCGCAGGTCTTGCAGTGGACGCAGTTCTGCGCGTTGATCACAAAGCGCGGGGTGGCGCCCTCCTCGACCCATTCGTAGACGCCCGCAGGGCAATAGCGGTTGGATGGCCCGGCATAGACGTCGTGCTCGGAGCTCTTCTGCAGCGCCATGTCGGCGACCTTCAGATGCACCGGCTGGTCTTCCTCGTGATTGGTGTTGGACAGGAACACCGAAGACAACCGGTCGAAGGTCAGCTTGCCGTCCGGCTTCATCGCAGGCTTCGGCTGATGCGCCTTGGCCGGATCAAGCGTCGCGCGATCGGGCTTGACGTGCAACTGGGTGCCGAACAACGAGAAACCGAGCGTGTTGCACCACATGTCGAAGCCGCCGAGCGCGACGCCGAGCACCGTGCCGAACTTCGACCATAGCGGCTTGACGTTGCGGACCTTGAACAGATCCTCGCCGACTGGCGAGCCGCGCCAGGCGTTCTCGTAACTGACCAGCTCGTCATTGGCGCGGCCGGATGCGAGCGCGGCATTGACGTGCTCGGCCGCGAGCATCGCGCTGCCCATCGCGTTGTGCACGCCCTTGATGCGCGGCACGTTGACGAAGCCCGCGGCGCAGCCGATCAGCGCGCCGCCGGCGAACGACAGCCGCGGCACCGACTGATAGCCGCCTTCGGTGATGGCGCGTGCGCCGTAGGCCAAGCGCTTGCCGCCTTCGAACACGCCGCGGATCGACGGGTGCGTCTTGAAGCGCTGGAATTCCTCGAACGGCGACAGATAGGGATCGTCGTAGTTCAGGTGGACGACGAAACCGACTGCGACGAGATTGTCGTCGTAGTGATACAGGAACGAGCCGCCGCCGGTCTTCATGTCGAGCGGCCAGCCGAAGGAATGCTGGATCAGCCCCTTCTGGTGCTTGGCGGGATCGATCTGCCAGACCTCCTTGAGGCCGATGCCGAATTTCGCCGGCTCGCTCTTGGCGTCCAATGCGAATTTCGCGATCAGCTGCTTGGACAGGCTGCCGCGCGCGCCTTCCGCGAACAGCGTGTACTTGCCGAGCAGCTCCATGCCGCGCGTAAACGAGGATTTCGGCTTGCCGTCCTTGCCGATGCCCATGTCGCCGGTGGCGATGCCGCGCACCGCGCCCTGCTCGTCATAGAGCACCTCGGTGGCCGCGAAGCCCGGATAGATCTCGACGCCGAGCGCCTCGGCCTTGCGCGACAGCCAACGGCAGACATTGCCGAGCGAACCGATGTAGCAGTGATGGTTGTCCATCAGCGGCGGCATCGCGAAGCCCGGCAGCGAGATCGCGCTGCTCTCGGTCATCCAGAAGAACTTGTCGACCTCGACCTGGGTCTTCAGCGGGCAATCGTCGTCCGAGCGCCAGTCGGGGATGAGCTTGTCGAGCGCCGCCGGATCGATCACCGCACCGGACAGAATATGCGCGCCGACCTCGGAGCCCTTCTCGACCACGACGATGTTGAGGTCGGCATTGAGCTGCTTCAGCCGGATCGCGGCGGACAGGCCCGAGGGGCCGGCGCCGACGATGACGACGTCGAACTCCATGGATTCGCGCGGAGGTAATTCTTCGGTGCTCATCTCTCTCGATCTCAGGCCCGGCCGGTGCAGGGGACCCGACCTCTGCCGCCCCCTGGCGCGTGCAAAGGTCAAACCCGGAGCTGCAATGGCAACAATGACTTAACTAGGGTTCCTGAAGGCGTTGACCGTTCGCTGAAGACTGGTCCGGAGGGGGAGCGACGGCTGGCGCCGGAACACTAGGGCGTTCCGTCCCTTTTTGGGTTATTCCAAACTCTTGTTTCCGATTTTTCGGGGCAGGACAACCACCGAAATGCATTCCGCCATGCGCCGAGGCAGCGTACACTGCCGCGGCGATCGATCATGATGACCCCCGAGCCCCTCCCCGACGTCCGGCAACTGCTCGCCTTCTATCTGGAGGCCGGGGTCGATTGCGCCTTGGCCGACGAGCCGATCAACCGGCTGGTCGAGCCCGAGGCGGTTTCGTTCCCCGCCGCGACTCCCGTCGCCCGTCAGGCGCCGGCGCAGCCCGGCCGGCCGGCCGCGCCGGCGATCATTCCGCCGCGCGGAGAACCGCCGCCTCCGCCGGAAGCGGCCGTCGCCTCGGCCCGCGAGGCGGCGCGGACGGCGCCGACGCTGGAGGCGCTGCGCGAGCTCCTGGAGACTTTCGACGGCTGCGCGCTGAAGCAGACGGCGTCGCGGCTGGTGTTCGCCGACGGCAATCCGCAGGCGCGCATCATGCTGGTCGGCGAGGCGCCCGGCCGCGACGAGGACATCGAGGGCCTGCCATTCGTCGGCCGCTCCGGCAAGCTGCTCGACCGCATGATCGGCGCGATCGGGCTCGACCGCAGCAAGGTCTACATCGCCAACGTCATTCCCTGGCGCCCGCCCGGCAACCGTACGCCAACGCCGCAGGAGACGCAGATCTGCCTGCCATTCATTCGCCGCCAGATCGAGCTGGTCGATCCCGATGTGCTGGTGACGCTCGGCAATCCCTCGACCCAGTCGCTGCTCGGTACGACCGAGGGCATCATGCGCGTGCGCGGCAAATGGCGCGACTACGACACCGGCAAGCGGACGATCCGCGCGATCGCGACCTTCCATCCGGCCTATCTGTTGCGCTCGCCGTCCTACAAGCGGCTGTCCTGGCAGGATCTGCGCGCAATCGCGACGGTGATAGCGGTCTGAGGACCCAATTCGCTTCCGTCATTGCGAGCGCAGCGGCGCAGCGAAGCAATCCAGAGTCACGCGCGCAGCCCTGGATTGCTTCGTCGCTTTCGCTCCTCGCAATGACGGCTCGCATGGAAAGCGCTAAGGCCCCCTCGGCCGTACGATGGCCCAGCCGGTGCGCAGCACCGGCTGGCGGCCGTTGATCAGCCAGTCGAAGCTGCGCGGCACCTCCGGCACCAGCCCGGGAAAGCGCTGGGCGATGTCAGGCGGTGGGGTGCCGACCGTGTCGGAGGCGCGCCACACCACGACCCCGCCGCTCTCCGCGAATTTCGCCGGCGTGACCCAGGGCGTCCGCTGCGGGGTGGCATCGAGGAACAGATGCGCGCGGCGGCGACCGAGCGCGACCAGGCTAGCGAGTTGCGGATCGCCGGCGACCGCCTGCAGCCGCTGGTTGGTACGGCGCTCAAAACTCTCGACGAAGAAGCGGGCGATGTCGCGGGCCGGCATCGACGTCGCGACCTCGCCCTCGCCGATCACGGGCTGAATCACGGCGCTGCCGGCAACGAAAACCGCGGGTGCAGCGACCGCAGCCGCCCACACCGTGCGCAACAGCCGCTGGCGGCGCAGATAGATCAGATCGCCGGACGCGACCACCAGCGCGAGGCCGACCATCGTCAAGGTGACGGCGACGCCGCCGAACACCGTGGGCAGACCGAACAGGCCGGAGATCAGGCTGCCCGCCAGGGTCGGTGCGATCGCGAAGCAATAGACGAAGTCGCGGGCGAGCGGCGGGACCGAACGGCGGTAGATGATCGGGGCGTCGGTCTCGCTGCGGCTGATCCAGCTGGCGTCGAGCAGCAACAGCAGCACCATGGCCGAGATCGCCAGCAGCGCCCCGCTAGCCAAGGCGAGCCAATGCCAGGCGCGCACCGAGAGCTCGGCGAGAACGGGCAGCGCCGGCAGTCCGACGCTGTCGGCGCGCAGTACGAAGATGAGGTAGGGCAGCGCCAGCGCCAGCACCACCAGCAGCGCGAACAGCGGATCGAACGAGCGCAGCACCCGGCGGCCCTGCGCGGTGGAGACCACGAAGCCGGCGATCAGCAGCAGGAGGCCCGCCGCGGCCGAGGTGGTCAGCAGCAGCAGGCCGGCCTCGATCGACCAGGCAAACCAGGCGTTGCGCCGGCCCTCGCCGAGAATCCGCCAGCTATGGAGCAGCAGCAGCGCCCAGAGCGGACGCGCCAGCACCTCCGGACCGAATTCCAGCGTGGGTGCACCGAACGCGGTGATGGTCATGGTCAGCAGCACGGCGAGCACCGCCTGCTGGCCGCCGACGATCGCCCCCGCCAGGAGATACATCACCCACAGACCCAGGGCCGAGCACAGCACGGCCAGCACGTAGACGCCGAACAGGTGGTTGCCGGCGAGGCGATAGGCGATGTCCGACAGCCAGAACGACAGTGGCGGGCCGAGATCGGTGCCGACCTGGTACTCGCGTCCGAACGCGATGGTGGTGGCAAGCTGGCCGGGTGGACTGCGATAGAACAGCATGGCCACGCCGAGCCACATCAGGGCCTGGCACAGCACCACGATGACGACGACCAGCCGCGGCCTTGCGCGGATCAGTTCGACAACCAGTGACGTGAAACGCATGAACGGCTGGATCGCTTGGCTGAATCGCTGAGGACGTCGAGGAGGCCGGCAGGACCGTCGCTCATCCGCAGCAGCCTCGCTGTCCGACGCCCGCAATCGATACCGCACGATCGGGGCGCACAACACCGCCCCTGCTGCGAGGGGTGACACTTCGTGCTGGCTGGCTGACCAAAACTATTAAGACCGCGGCGCCCGCGAGGCAACCTGCATCAGACCTCGAGCGAGATTTCGGTGGATGTCACCACGGTCACCTCCGCGAACAGATCCGGCTCCGGCACATCGGTCCACGGCTGATGCTTGCGCCGGGCGGCGACGACAGGCGCGAACAGGCTGCGATGATGCACCGAGGGGCCGAGCCGGTCCAACGCGGCGAGATGCTCCGGCACAGCATAGCCCTTGTGCTGCTCGAAGCCGTAACCCGGGCAATCCTGCGCCAGCGCGCACATCAGCCGGTCGCGCGTGACCTTGGCGACGATCGAGGCGGCCGCAATCGACATCACCAGACCATCGCCGCCAATCACCGCCTCGCAGCCGCAATCGACGTCGATGCGGTCGCGGCCGTCGACGAAGACGTGCTTCGGCGCCTCGGGCAGCGCCCTCACGGCGCGCGACAGCGCCCAGAGCGAGGCACGCAGGATGTTGTCGCGATCGATTCGCGCCGGCGATGCGACGGCCACCGCAAACGCCGACGTCTTGCAGATCTTGTCGAACAGCGCCTCGCGCTGCTCCGCGCTCAGGCGCTTGGAATCATCGAGACCCCTGGGGATGCGCGCAGGATCGAGAATCACGGCTGCAGCGACCACCGGACCGGCCAGCGGCCCCCGTCCCGCCTCGTCGCAGCCCGCGACCGGCCAGACGCCCTGCTTCAACAGCGCGCGCTCACGCCGGAAGCTCGGCGGCGCCACCGCGATGACGCCCTTGCCGAGCTTGGCGCCCGACTTGCCGGCAGCACCCGGGGCAGCAGGCTTGGTCGCGGCCTTTGCAGGGGCGCTCTTCGCCACGGCACGGCTCGCTGCTTTCGCCCTGCCCGGCTTCTTTGACTGATCGCGAATCATGGCCGCCATGGTGCGAAACGGCTAGCGGCAGCGCAACCCGAACGGGCCTCAATTCCCCGCTATTCGCCCCCCGCCGGCGACCGACTACGCCGGCAGATGCACTCGATCATCCTCGCCGACATCAATCCCCGGCGCGACCACCACTTCCCAGACATGACCGTCCGGATCGGAGAAATAGCCGCTGTAACCGCCATAGTCGGTCCGTTGCGCCGGTTTCAACAGCATCGCGCCTTTCTCCACCGCCGACGCGAGCGCCGCATCGACCTCAGCCTCCGAGCGGCAGTTCCATGCCAGCGTCACGCCTCGGAACGCCTGGGGGCGCGGTGCGTCTGGCACGCCCGCGTCATCGGCGAGCGCGCCCCACGGGTACAGCGCCAGCACCGTCCCGCCGGTCTCGAAGAATGCCACGGCCTCGCCGGTCGCGCGGAATTTTCGGACGAAGCCGAGCAATGTATAGAAGGCGATGCTCCGCCGCATCTCGGACACACCGAGTGTGATGACGGTGAACCGCGGAACGCTCGCTTGTGCGCTCATCACCTACTCTCCACTTACTCTCCGCACGCTTCAGAACAGGCTGAGCTGCTGGCCGCCGCCCTTCGGCCGCACGAAATGATCGGTCGTCAGCTTGGTCCGACGCTTGTTCAGCCCGAGCTTCTCGCAGGCGATCTCGAAGCGGCGGCCGATCATCCAGGCCATCGGGCCTGTCCCCTTCATTCGCGTGCCCCATTGCGAGTCGTAATCGCGGCCGCCGCGCATGTCGCGGATCAGGGTGAAGACGTGGCGGTAGCGGTCGGGATAATGCTCGAGTAGCCATTCCCGGAACAGGTCGCGCACCTCCAGCGGCAGCCGCAGCAGCACATAGGCCGCTTCCTTGACGCCGGCATGGGCAGCGGCATCGAGAATGCGCTCGATCTCGCTGTCGTTGAGCGCCGGGATCACCGGCGCCACCATCACCGTGGTCGGAATGCCGGCCTTGGACAGCGCCTGCAGCGCCTCCAGCCGCTTCGACGGCGTCGAGGCCCGCGGCTCCATCGTGCGCGCCAGCTTCGGATCCAGCGTGGTCACGGAGATCGCGACCTTCGCCAGGTTCTTCTTGGCCATCCGCGCCAGGATGTCGGCATCACGCATCACCAGCGCCGACTTCGTGACGATCCCGACGGGATGGCCAACCTTTTCCAGCACCTCGAGGATGCCGCGCATGATCTTCCGCTCGCGCTCGATCGGCTGATAGGGATCGGTGTTGGTGCCGATCGCGATCATCCGCGGCTCGTAGCCGCTGGCCGCCAGCTCCTTCTCCAGAAGCGCGGGCGCATCCGGCTTCACGAACAGCTTGGATTCGAAGTCGAGACCAGGCGACAGCCCGAGAAACGCATGGGTCGGCCGCGCGAAGCAGTAGACACAGCCGTGCTCGCAGCCCCGATACGGATTGATCGAGCGATCGAAACCGATGTCCGGCGAGTCGTTGCGGGTGATGACCTTGCGCGAGGTGTCGGTCGCGACCGTCGTCTTGAACGGCGGCAGCTCCTCGAGGCTCTGCCAGCCATCATCGAAGACAACGCGGGCCTCCGCCTCGTAGCGGCCGCTCGCGTTGGATTGGGCACCCCGGCCGCGGCGCCGGCCCCGTTCGATGGCGACCGCAAGTTCGGGAAAGTCCTTCCCAGGACCTGACGAAGGCGCGCCCGTCGGCTCGGAGGGCACCGGGACCGGCGGGCGCTTGAGGGCATGTGAAGATGCTCGGCTCATGGCCAAGACATAGCACGCAAACAGAACATTACAAGAACAAAATAGAACAAAAGCGCACGCATGCTCTGCACGGGCGCAAGGCCAGCCATCACATTCCCGTTCTATCCTGCAGGTGCGCTGGAACAGGACGGTGCGGCGTTACTCTCATACAGTATCCCGCAGGCGCGAAGCGGAAGGCAAGCGAGGTCCCATGCAGATCACTTCTCCCCAACAGACCACCCCGGCCGACGATCTTGACCTGCTCGATCGCTACTGGCGGGCGGCGAATTATCTCTCGGTGGGGCAGATCTATCTGCTGGACAATCCGCTGCTGCACGAGCCGCTGAAACCGGAGCACATCAAGCCGCGCCTGCTCGGCCACTGGGGGACGACGCCCGGCCTGAACTTCATCTATGCCCATCTCAACCGCGCCATCGAGGCGCAGGATCTCAGCGTCATCTACATCTGCGGCCCCGGCCATGGCGGTCCGGGCATGGTCGCCAACACCTATCTCGAAGGCACCTACAGCGAGATCTATCCGGAGATCACGCGCGATGCCGATGGCCTGCGCAAACTGTTCCGGCAGTTCTCCTTCCCCGGCGGCATCCCGAGCCATGCCGCGCCTGAAACGCCGGGCTCGATCCATGAAGGCGGTGAACTCGGCTACGCGCTGGTCCACGCCTATGGTGCGGCGTTCGACAATCCCGATTTGATCGTGGCTTGCGTGGTCGGCGACGGCGAGGCCGAGACCGGCCCTCTCGCCGCGTCCTGGCATTCGAACAAGTTCCTGAACCCGGCCCATGACGGCGCGGTGCTGCCGATCCTGCATCTCAACGGCTACAAGATCGCCAATCCCACCGTGCTCGGCCGCATGGGCGATGCCGAGATCAAATGCCTGTTTGAAGGTTACGGATACGAGCCGCTGTTCGTCGAAGGCGCGGAGCCGAAGGCGATGCATCGGCAGATGGCGGACGCGCTCGATGTTGCGCTCGCGAGCATCCGCTCCATCCAGCAGAATGCGCGTCAGCCGGATGCAACGATCCAACGGCCGCGCTGGCCGATGATCGTGTTGCGCAGCCCGAAGGGCTGGACCGGGCCGAAGGAGGTCGACGGCCTCAAGGTCGAAGGCTTCTGGCGCGCCCATCAGGTGCCGATTGCCAACCCCCGCAGCAAGCCGGAGCATCTCGCGCTGCTCGAAGCCTGGCTGAAGAGCTACGAGCCGGAGACGCTGTTCGACGCCCATGGCCGTCTCAGGCCGGAATTGCAGGCGCTGGCGCCGAAAGGGCAGCGACGCATGGGCGCCAATCCGCATGCCAATGGCGGTCTGCTCAAGCGCGAGCTCAAGCTGCCGGACTATCAAGCTTTCGCGATCGAGGTGTCCTCACCAGGCCAGACCATCGCTGAAGCGACGCGCGAGCTCGGCAAGTTCCTGCGCGACGTGATCACGCTGAATGCGAAGACCCGAAACTTCCGCATCATGGGTCCCGACGAAACGGCGTCGAACCGGCTCGATGCGGTGTTCGAGGTCACCGAGCGCGTGTGGATGGAGGGCATCGAGCCCTATGACATCCATCTGGCGCATGACGGCCGCGTCATGGAGGTGCTGAGCGAGCATCTCTGCCAGGGCTGGCTCGAAGGCTATCTGCTCACCGGCCGCCATGGCCTGTTCTCCTGCTACGAGGCCTTCATCCACATCATCGATTCGATGTTCAACCAGCATGCCAAATGGCTGAAGGTGTCACGCGAGCTGCCGTGGCGGCGCCCGATCGCGTCGCTGAACTATCTCTTGACCTCGCATGTCTGGCGGCAGGACCATAACGGCTTCAGCCATCAGGATCCCGGCTTCGTCGACCTCGTCGCCAACAAGAAGGCGGATATCGTCCGCATCTACTTCCCACCGGACGCCAACACGCTGTTGTGGATCGCCGACCATTGCCTGCGCACCTACGACCGCATCAACGTCATCGTCGCCGGCAAGCAGCCCGCGCCGCAATGGCTGTCGATGCAGGACGCCGCCACGCATTGCGACGCCGGCATCGGCATCTGGTCTTGGGCCGGCACCGAGCCCGCCGACGAAGAGCCCGACGTGGTGATGGCCTGCGCCGGAGACGTCCCGACCCTGGAGACGCTCGCAGCCGTCGACCTCCTGCGCAAGGAATTGCCCGACCTGAAGATCCGCGTCGTCAACGTCGTCGATCTCATGACCCTGCAGCCGAAGCAGGACCATCCGCATGGCCTCAGCGACCGCGACTTCGACAGCCTGTTCACCGCCAACAAGCCGGTGATCTTCGCCTATCACGGCTATCCGTATCTGATCCATCGCCTCACCTACAGCCGCACCAACCATGCCGGCATGCATGTGCGCGGCTTCATCGAGGAAGGCACCACGACGACGCCGTTCGACATGGTCGTGCTCAACGAGCTCGACCGTTTCCACCTCGCCATCGAGGCGATCGAGCGCGTGCCGGGCCTCAGCGTGTCGGCGGCCCACGTGAAGCAGAAATTTCGCGATGCGCTGATCGAGCATACCCGCTACATCCGGGCGCATGGCGAGGACATGCCGACGATCCGCAACTGGGTCTGGCCGAACAGCGCCGGCGGCACCACGCCGACACAGGCGGGCGACTGAACCAGCCAAGCGCGAGCTCCAGCAACGCGGCACCTTGAAATAGCAACCGTTCGGCGTTGCCCGAACGTGCGCGACCCGCTACGTGCTGCAAAATTCCGCAGCGCAGCGGGCTGATTTGGCTATGACAAGATGATAACAGTCATGCTGGAGGCGCGACAGATAACGATGCCAGGTTCATGCTGAGCGTGATCATCCCGACCGAGGGTGTCGAGCAGACCGCCGTGGCCACCCTGTCCGCGCTGGTGCCAGGCGCCGCGGCCGGTGTCGTCACCGAGGTGCTGCTGGTCGATCGCTCGCCCGATTCCAGCGTGATCGAGCGTGTCGCGGACGTCGCCGGCTGCCACTTCATGAAGTTCGAGGGCTCCCAGGCCGCAGCGCTCGCGGCAGGGGCCGCGAACGCGCGGGCGCCCTGGCTGATGTTTCTGCCCGCTGGCGCGATGCTCGATCCCGGCTGGATCGACGAAACCAGGCAGTTCGTCCAGAGCGTCGCCGCCGCCGGCCAGCCCCGCGCCGGCGTTTTCCGTTACGCCAGGTCTCCTTACGCTGCGATCAGTCTGCGCGAGCGGATGCGATCGGTCGCTCGGGCCCTGGTCGGACCGCTCGGCGACCAGGGCCTGCTGATCGCCCGCGATCATTACCGGCAGGTCGGCGGCTACCAGCCCGATCGAAAGCGTGCCGAGACGCGCCTGTTGCGTCAGCTCGGCCGCTCCTCGCGGACCATGCTGCGCAGCCGGATTGTCATGGTCTAGCATCGGGACGATACTTGCCAAAGTCAATCAATTGATTGACAATGGCAAGTATTGGAGGTGCCACATGATTCCTGCCCCATCCGACGGCCAGGTCGCCACCGTTCGCGCGTTCAACCGCTTCTACACGAGGAAGCTCGGCGCGCTGGACCAGCATCTGCTCGACAGTCCGTTCTCGCTGGCCGAAGCGCGTGTGCTCTATGAGCTGGCGCAGTACGACGCCATCTCGGCCAAGGAGATCGGTCTCTCGCTCGGCCTCGATGCCGGCTATCTCAGCCGCATCGTCCAGAGCTTCGACGAGCAGGGCCTGATCACCCGTACGCCATTGCCGACCGATCGCAGGCAGCAGCAGCTCGGGCTCACCGCCAAGGGACGACAGGCCTATGCCAGGCTCGACCGCAGTTCGCAGAAGGAGATCGCGGCCATGCTGGCGCCGCTGGCGCCATCCGTGCGCGACCGGCTGGTCGGTGCAATGACGACGATCGAGACCGCCCTGGAGCCGCAGCAGCCGGGCCGCTCCCCGGTGCTGCTGCGCAGCCATCGCCCGGGTGACATCGGCTGGGTGGTTTCACGGCACGGCGCCGTCTACGCCGAGGAATATGGCTGGGACGTCTCGTTCGAGGCGTTGGTCGCCGAGATCGGCGCGCAGTTCATCAGGAGCTACGACCCGGCGCGCGAGCACTGCTGGATTGCCGAGCTTGCGGGTGAGCCGGTCGGCTCGATCTTCCTGGTCAAGGGCAGCGACGAGGCCGCCAAGCTGCGGCTGCTGCTGGTCGAGAAGAAGGCCCGCGGTCTCGGCGTCGGCCGGGCCCTGACCGAACAATGCATCCGCTTCGCCCGCGAGAAGAACTACAGGACGATCGAGTTGTGGACGCAAAGCATTCTCACCGCCGCGCGCGACATCTATGCCCGCGCCGGGTTTCGCAAGATCGCCGAGGAGCCGCACGCCATGTTCGGCGTCCCGCTGACGGGCGAGACATGGCGGCTCGAGCTGTAGCCCGCGCCGCCCGGGTTGCAGCAACCGCCGGTAGGCCGAGATCACCCCCACAACACGTTGCGCATGCCGATTGCGAAGTTCCCGCGCGTCGGTAGTATCCCGCCAAACGGGGCGGGTATCAGTAGTGATGGAATCGATGGTGCGATCGAAGCTTGCGGCGCTTGCCGCGCTGGCAGGCTTGTTGGGGGTCGCGGCTGGGACGGCGGCTCACGCCGCGCCCAAAGGACGCGCAACGGTCGCGATTACGCGCACGGCCGATTTCCTCTATTTGGCGGCGCCCGCGGCGATCGAGATCAACGGCGCCAAGGTGGCGAGCCTTGGCCGCGGCGAGAGCTACAGCGGCCCGATTGCGCCGGGCGCCACGACGATCACCGTATCGACATGGTCCTCGCCGGGCTCGTCGAACATTCGTTTCACCGCCGTGCCCGGCAAGACCTATCGAATGGTCGTGGGACCGCGCGGACAGAATTTCGCCGCCAGCATGATGGGCGGCCTCATTGGCGCGGCAATCGAAGGCGGCGGCGCTTTCGAGATCGTACCAACGAAGTGAGACGTGCGATGGACGCGCGGCGCGTCGTCGTGCCGTGGTCCTACGCCGTCGCGCCCTGCGCCTTGGGCCGGCGCAGATGCTCGTCGAGCCGCGGCATGATCTCGACGAAGTTGCAGGGCCGCGTGCGGTAGTCGAGCTGGGCGGCGAGGATGCCGTCCCAGCCGTCGCGGCAGGCGCCCGGTGATCCCGGCAGGCAGAAGATGTAGGTCGCGCCGGCGACGCCGGCCGTGGCCCGGCTCTGGATCGTCGACGTCCCGATCTTGGCGTGGCTCAGCATGTGGAAAGCAATCGAGAAGCCGTCCATGCGCTTCTCGAACAGCGGCTCGATCGCTTCCGGCGTGACGTCGCGGCCGGTGAAGCCGGTGCCGCCGGTGGTGATGACGACGTCGACGCCGGGATCGGCAATCCACGACTTCACGACCGCGCGAATCTTCTCGACGTCGTCGGTGACGATCTCGCGCGCCGCGAGCCTATGGCCGGCAGCGGTCAGGCGGTCACTCAGGGTGGCGCCGGACTTGTCGTCGGCAAGCGAACGCGTGTCGGACACCGTCAGCACGGCGATGTTGAGGGGAATGAAGCTCTTGCGCTCGTCGATCGCCATCATCGCGTCTCCCTACAGCGAACTGGCGCTGAACGTATTGCAGGCCTGCACCGTGCCCTGCCGGTAGCCGATCATGAACCAGCGCTTGCGCTGCGCGGCGGAGCCATGGGTGAACGAATCCGGCACCACGCGTCCGGTCGCCTTCCGCTGCAAGGTGTCGTCGCCGATCGCCGAGGCCGTCGTCAGCGCGGCGTCGATGTCGCCCTCCTCGAGGAAGCCCGGACGCTTCTTGGCCTCGCGATTGACCCAGACCCCGGACAGGCAGTCGGCCTGCAGCTCGACCTTGACCTGCAGCGCGTTGGCTTCGGCCTTGTTGTCCGACTGCTGCTGCATCCGCGTCACGCGCGGCAGGATGCCGAGCAGGTTCTGGATGTGGTGCCCGGCCTCGTGCGCAATGATGTAGGCCGCGGTGAACTTGCAGGCGCTGCCCGAGCAGCCCCGGAAGCGCGTCTCAACCTCGCGGAAGAAGTTGGTGTCGAGGAAGATCTGCCGGTCCGGCGGACAGTAGAACGGTCCCATCGCAGACTGCGCCATGCCGCAGCGGCCGCCATTGGTGCTGTTGCGAAACAGCACGATCTTGGGCCCGGTATAATTCTGGCCGCTGGCCTGGAAGATCTCGCTCCAGCGGTCGTCGATCTCGCCGAGCACGCCGGAGATCATGTCGCCCATCTCGTCCTTGGGTGCGCCCGTCCGGCCCGGCGAGCGCCGGTCCGCCTGCTGGGTCGGCGCGCCGCCATGGCTCAGCATCTCGGCGCCGCCGATCAGGATGCGCGGATCGATGCCGAAGGCATAGCCGATCAGGCCGAGCACGATGATGGTGCCGATGCCCAGCCCGCCGCCGCCGATCGGCAGACCCATACCACCGCCCATCCCGCCGCCTTCGTCGCGACGGTCGTCGATGTCGTCGCTGCGACGGAAATCATCGTAACGCATGGGCGGCCTTTCCTCACGATTCTTGCGCGGCTCTGCGCGAAATGCCTAACGCGGCAAACAGGTAAAATTTCCACTGTGTTAATCAATAACCCGGCCGGCAAATTTTGCCTAGCGCCGCCAAAAAAGCCGGCCCGCGCCGAACCTCGATCGGCTGCGCTCGCGCGCGACCGGCGCGAAAAACCCATCGCAATCGGCGTCTTGCGCAGAGACCATCGTGCATCGACGAACGGAATTCGTCGCTGGTGCGCGTGATGAAAGCGTGCGCATCGATGCGAATAATTTTCCGGGTTAAGTCCATTTTTACTTTGCCGGGTCAATGTGTGGGCAGTCGGTTGTTAGGTCCCGCGTCGCCGACAGCGTCGCCTGAGTCAGAGTTCTTGAGTCATGGTAGAGTCGCGTCGCGGGGCGTCTGCAAGGGCGCCCCGCACTAAATTTCAGACCCTCGAAGAGCAACGAATCATCGTCGGCGACTGCGTCGCCGAGATGTCGAAACTGCCAGGCGCATCGGTCGACCTGGTGTTTGCAGATCCTCCCTACAATCTGCAGCTCAAGGGCGAGCTCAAGCGTCCCGACGAATCGCAGGTCGATGCGGTCGACGACGATTGGGACAAGTTCTCCTCGTTCTCCGCCTATGACGACTTCACGCGCGCCTGGCTGCTCGCCGCGCGCCGCCTGATGAAGCCGAGCGCAACGATCTGGGTGATCGGCTCCTATCACAACATCTTCCGCGTCGGCGCGATCATGCAGGATCTCGGCTTCTGGATCCTCAACGACATCGTCTGGCGCAAGTCCAACCCGATGCCGAACTTCCGCGGCCGCCGCTTCACCAACGCGCACGAGACCATGATCTGGGCCGCGCGGGACGAGAAGGCGAAGGGCTACACGTTCAACTACGAAGTGCTGAAGGCCGCCAACGAGGACGTCCAGGCGCGCTCGGACTGGCTGATTCCGCTGTGCACGGGCGAGGAACGGCTGAAGGACGGCGATGGCAAGAAAATCCATCCGACGCAGAAGCCGGAAGGCCTGCTGGCGCGGGTGCTGCTGTCATCCTCGAAACCCGGCGATCTGGTGATCGATCCGTTCAACGGCACCGGCACGACCGGAGCCGTGGCAAAACGCCTCGGCCGCCGCTACATCGGCTTCGAGCGCGACAAGGTCTATGCGAAGGCGGCAGAGCGGCGCATCGCCGCGGTCGAGCCGCTGCCGGAGGCAACGCTCGCACCGTTCATGACGGCGCGCGAAGCGCCTCGCGTCGCCTTCTCGGAGCTGATCGAGCGCGGCATGATCGCGCCCGGCACCAAGCTCGTCGACTCCAAGCGCCGCCACGGCGCGCTGGTGCGCGCCGATGGGGCCATCATGCTGGGTGACAAGGTCGGTTCGATCCACCGCATCGGCGCGGTGGCGCAAGGTCTGCCGGCCTGTAACGGCTGGACCTTCTGGCACGTCGAGACCAAGGGCGGCCTCAGGCTGATCGACGAGTTGCGCGCCGAGATCCGCTCCGAGATGTCCGCCGCCTGACGCTCACGAATTCCGGCGCTCCTGTCCGGAATAGCGCGCCAGCAGGTCTTCGACCTCGTACTGCTCGTGGTAGCGAACGTCGTCGCGCGGCACGACCGAGACCTGTGCGGTGGGCTGCGACGATTTACCCCTGCGTCCCGCCAGGGCCGGATAGTAGCTGTCCACCGGCGGCAGGTGCATGCGATCGAGCTCGGGCTCCGCCGGCCAACGCGTGACGCGCCGGGCGGCCACCGGCTCGATGCGAAGCTGCCGCCTGCCCCGGGCGCGCGCAAACAGCACGCTAATCGAGAAGCCCGCAATCGCGACTGCGCCGAGGAAAGCAAACATCCGCGTCCTGGACGCATCATCCCCGGACATGCCGATCATCACGGCCGGCGAGGCATCCGCAGCGGCCAGCGCCGGCGTCGCGGGAGCGGCCGCTTCCGCGGCGCTCGTGTCACTGGCGGCCGCGAGCGTGTAGGAGGACGCGCGGGGCGCGGCGGGCTCCGCCGCTGCCGGCCGCGTGCCGGACTGGTCGGGCCAACGCGTCGCAACAGCAGATTCGTTCACGGCCGCACCGACCGGGTCGGGCGCCGCCGGCGCTGACGCGACGGGCGCTGGCGCGGCCGGAAATGCGGCAACCGACGGAAACGCAGACGTCGCCGGCACAGACGGCGCGGCGGTCGGTGTCGAGGACACGACCTTCACCTCATCGGCGGCGTCCTTGGACGACGATTGGATCTCGGCACGTGCATTGGCCGCGGTCGACGAGAGCTGAGCACGTTCCTTCTGCGAGGCGAGCTTGCGCGTGACGAGCGACGCGCCCTTCGCCTCGCGATCGTCGTCGCGCAGATACCAGCACTGCTTCTTCGTCGCGCGATCGATGCGATAGAACCAGTGCTTCCCCGCCGGCGTTCCCGCAGGCTTTGCAAGGCATTCGTCAGCAGCCGATGCCGGTGTAAACTCGATTGTCGCCGCAGCCGCTCCCGCCAGCACGGCGACAGCAACGCGCGGCAACAAACTCGTCGTTCGATTCGTCATCACACCTCCGACGATTCAACGCGCCCCCGCTGCGCCGTTTCGGCGATGACTTCGTTCGGAATAAGGCTGCGGAGGTTCCATTTGTCGAAACAATGTTAGAACAGCGGTGTCCTTTGGATGCGTTCTAATATTTTTGGGCTGTTTTGTCGCAGCAACAGTGGGAATTCGCGTTGATACGACGACGACACGCGTGCTGCGCCATTCGAGACAACACGCGGATGTGAGAAAACCCAAGACTGAAATCCTGAATGCCAATCACCGCAAGGCGTAGTCCAGAGATTGATGCGCGTGCGCCTCACTTGATCTAAGTCAATGACTCTCGACGGTCCCACGCGTGTACGACGGCGTCGGACAAACTCGCCGCTTCATCGACGTACGCTCGCCATGGCCGTTGCGAACATGACGCGCACATCGACCACACGCCGCGCCCCGCTCACTTCATCATCTTCGTCAACGCCTTCTCGACCAGCTCGCGCGTGTACGGCTTCTGAATGATCGGCGCGTCTGACAGCTCGGGCGGAATCGGCGCGCGCTCGCCATAGCCGGTGGCGAACATGAAGGGCACGCCGAGCTCCTTCAGCCGGTGCCCGACCGGCAGGCTGCTCTCCGCGCCGAGGTTGATGTCGAGCAGCGCGAAGCCCGGCACCGCGCGCTCGATCGCCTTCAGCGCCTGACCGACCGAAGCCGCCGTGTCGACTTGCCGCGCACCGAGCTCGAGCAGAATCACTTCGGCGCCCATCGCGATGATCAAATTGTCCTCGACGATCAGCGCGGCGCCTGAGAGACGCGGCGTCGGCTCCTGCTTCTGCTCGGGACGTGGGACCGCGCCGGTCGGCACCGGAACCAGCTGGACGAAATTGGCGGGAATCATGAAGCGGGCCTGAACGCCGAGCAGATCAAAGCGAATCTCGGCGTCGCCCTTGAGATCGAATGGCACCGACCGCTCGATGATGGTGGTGCCGAAGCCGCGGCGCGTCGGCGGCTGCACCGGAGGTCCGCCGCTCTCCTTCCAGTCGATGACGAGGCTTGCGCCGGGATCCAGTCGCCACGCCACCTGAACCTGCCCGGTGGAGTCGGCCAGCGCGCCGTATTTCGCCGAGTTCGTCATCATCTCATGCACGACGAGCGCGAGCGTCCCGAACGCCTTGGGGTCGAGCGCGACGTCCGGCCCTTCCATCCGCACCCGCGCGGCCCGCGAGCCGAGATAGGCGCCCGCCTCCGACTCCAAGAGCGCGCGCAGCGCAACCGGCGCCCAGTTGAGATTGGTGATCTGGTCGTGGGCACGCGCCAGAGCCTGGATGCGGCCGCCGAGCACCGCGGCGAAGTCCTCGACCGAGGTCGAGGTCTCCTTGCTCTGCGCGACCAGGCCGCGCACGAGACTGAGGATGTTGCGAACGCGGTGATTGAGCTCGGCGATCATGAGCTCCTGCCGCTCCTGGGCGCCGCGGCGCTCGCGCGCGGCGAGCTCCGACAGTTGCAGGATCACCTCCAGCAGGGTGATGCGCAGGCTCTCGGCGATGCGCAGATCCGCCGCTGACCATGGCTTCGACTGGCCGGCCACCGTCTGCTGCCACAGCTCGAAGCTCTTGCGTGGCGTGAGGCGCGGCCCGAGCGGGCCTTCGGCGTAGGTCTTGTTGGGATCGCCCGCCCAGTTGACCGAGCGCAGCACCTCGCGCCGGAAGAAGATCAGGCAGTCGCGCGGCGTGC
Organism: Bradyrhizobium sp. SZCCHNR1051; assembly: GCF_032489615.1. Taxonomy (NCBI): domain Bacteria; kingdom Pseudomonadati; phylum Pseudomonadota; class Alphaproteobacteria; order Hyphomicrobiales; family Nitrobacteraceae; genus Bradyrhizobium; species Bradyrhizobium sp. SZCCHNR1051. The sequence continues at coordinate 121,500 of NZ_JAUEYJ010000011.1, forward strand.
GCGAAATCGGAACGGCGAGGAAGCCGGCGGCGCGATCGCGGAACGCCTCGCCCGCCGCGTACACCTTGGCAATCTCGGCGCTGGCGCAGATGCGGCCGGGGGATGTCCGGTTGATGAAGCCGATCAGGTCCTGCACCTCCTCTTCGGACGGCGTCTCGCCGTCGAGCGTGATCTCGTCATCGGACCACACGGCAATGCCGTCGCATTCGATCATCTGCCGATAGTCGGCGACGAAGTCGAGGATCGCTCGCTTGCTGTGGGCGTGCAGAGCCGCACGCTCGATCAGACGCTCCTGGATCTGATGCGCGCGCGTCTCATAGGCGACGTCGGTCTCCCGCTCGCGGGCCTCGAGCAGCCAGGAGTACATCTGGCCGAACAGCTCGGCCGCAGTGCGCTTCTCGAACGACAGGTGATGCGGCGCATAGTGATGACAAGCGAACAGGCCCCAGAGCTTGCGTTCGCGCAGGATCGAGACCGACATCGACGCGCCGACGCCCATGTTGCGGAGATATTCGATGTGGATCGGCGAGACCGCGCGCAGCACGCTCATCGACAGGTCGAGCAGGCCGGCATTGTGCGACGGCGTCGACAGCAGCCGCGCCGGCGCGGCGTCGATGTCGGCGATGATCCGCAGCCAGTTGCGCTGATAGAGCTGCCGCGCCTGCCTGGGAATGTCCGAGGCCGGATAATGCAGCCCGAGGAACGGCTCCAGGCCGGAGCCCGCGGCCTCGGCAATCACTTCGCCCGAGCCGTCCGGATGAAAGCGATACACCATCACCCGATCGAATCCGGTCAGCAGCCTGAGCTGGCGCGCCGCCTCCTGCGCGAGGTCCATCATCCCCGTCGTCTTGCGGATGCGGCCGAGCATCAGCCGGACCAATTCGCCGGAATTGACGCCGGGCTCGATCAGGCTCGGCTCTGCCTCGACGACGAGATACGCACCGGAAAAATGGATGGCGAGGTCGAACAGCCGGCCCCGGCCCTGAAGATCGACGCCGAACACACGCTCGACCGCGTCCGGACCGCTGAGATAGTCGACCCGGGCACGGATCGCCGTCACGGCGGCTTCCGAGAGCACGGCGTCGAGCGGCTGCTGCAGCAGCCAACCGATGTCGCCGCCGAGAAAGTCCGGCGCGTTCTCCGAGGCCATGCAGATGGTGAAGTCCGACACCAGCGCCAGCAGGAAGCCAAACGGCTGGACGCTCCCGGGAACATGGATCGGCTCGCGATCGCAATTGGTGAGGTTGACCGGCTCGTTCATGCTGCTGCCATCGCCTTCGCAAACACCGCGAACGCTGCGCGCGCACTCACGATCATCCTGACTTCATCATCGGCTGTCGTCCTCTCTTTCGCGAATTGTGACAGGAAGCTGCGCCACAAGCCCTGCCCCGCGCCATGGCCGAGATAGCGCGTCGCGCGTCTCACCCGCGGATCGGCGGAGGCCGCGACCATGCGCAGCAGATAGGCCGCGCCGAGCCGCGATCCTTCCAGCACGTAGAGCGTGCCGAATACGCCCGCACGGTCGAGCGAGGGGGCGGGAAGGTTCATCGGAACCGGCACGGCACCGAAATCCGCGAGATCGCTGGCGATCGCCTGCGATCGTCGGCGCTGCGGCCAGTCCTCGATCAGATCATCCACCCCGGCCTGATCGAGCGCCGCCTCCAACGGCAGCAGCGCGGCTGCGCTGGCCTGCAGGAACCGGCGGTAATGAGCCGTGGTGGTGAGATCGAAATGAACGAGCCCCTCATCCAGCGCGCGGTGCGCCGAGGCCGTTGCCGCCTTCAGTCTCTCGCGGATGCTCTCGGTGCCGGTCGCGCGCAAACGGTCATCTGAAACGGCAGCCGGCAACATCAAGGGGTCCCAGAAAAGGAGATCGGTCGCAGGCGCGCCACGGCCTCCTGCAACGTCGATGGCCGGAGCTGGGTTCCGGCTTCGCGCTGCTATTTTTTCCGCTCTCCCGATGCGCCGTGCTGGCGGGCGGCTGTTCCGACGCCATGGCCTCGAGGATGGCCGTCAGCCCGCCAGCTCGGCCAGCGCCTTCTTGACGGCCGGCCGCCCGGACATGCGGCCAAAATGGTCGGCGACCTTCGGGAAGGCGTTGATGTCGACGCCGTCGCCTTCGAGCCATTGGGCGATCGTGAACAAATAGGGATCGCAGATCGTGTACTGCTCGCCCATCACCCACGGGCCGCGCAGCATCTTCTGCTCGATCAGCGCGAAGCAGGCGCTCATCGTCTCCGGCACCTTCTTCTTCATGTCGGCGAAGGAGGACTCTTCGGTGGCCCAGCGATAGCCCCGCATCTTGTGCGCGTGGGCGATGTGGACCGTCGAGCAGAGATAGCTGTTGAACGACTGCACCTCGGCAAAGGCGAAGATGTCGTCGAGCGGCGCAAGCCGCGCCTCCGGAAAGCGCTGCGCGACATAGGCGAGCATCGCCGGCGTCTCGGTCAGAACCCCCTGCTCCGTCACCAGCGCCGGCACGCGCCCTTTGGGATTGATCGCGAGATAGTCCGGGCTGTTCTGCTGGTTGGTCTTGAAGCTGAGCTTCTCGGCGACGTAGTCGGCGCCGGTCTCGGCGAGCGCGATGTGTGAAGCGAGCGCGCAGGTGCCCGGCGCGACATAGAGCTTGAGCATGGTGATCCCTGACAGATGATGTCCGACCCTATCTGCACCCAACCAGACCGTCCACCCCTGGCCGCCCGCGTGCGCCGTCATGGGCGATCTGCATTCTGCGGGCCGCGTGCTCGACCCGCGCGGATCCGGACACGACCCGGGCCGATCGATGGCGATGCGACGACAGACATCCCGATGAAGGACATCCCGATGAAGGACATGACCTCACCCTCTCGCGGCGCGCAGCGCCCGAGGTGTTGCCGGGAAGGACCCTCGCAAATGAGGAGGGCGCAGGGAATGCCGGGTGCTGGCCGCAACCCATGGCCCGCCTGCAGAAAGATAAGCAGGCGGCAGTCACCACAGGTCCAGCCGGTCATCCGGCATTCCCTGCGCGATGGGCTTACGTCTTATACGTGATCTCCCTGGTGCGCCGGGCTTTCTGGCCACCATCCCCACGCGAAGCGAGGCCTCGTCGCGAGTTGACATCAGCGTCGGGATGTCAGGACCACACGATTTCGACGTCCGCGAAAGACCTCGCACCCGCGCCACGCCGGCAAGCCGCCGCAGCGCTGCACGAGGCCGGTCGACATCGCTCGTCCTGACGACGCCGTCGCAGCCACCGCATCCCGCCCCGCGTGTCGTGACGACGCGTACGCCCCTCCTGCCGGGACGGAACGGGGACGATAAGACACCTGATTTGGGGTGGGAGTCAAGAAATATTCTGAAAAACGGAATACGGCAAGAGCGAATCGCCGACAACGATCAGGATGCCGGTAAGGTTGGGGCTGCGCGCACTGATGCGATCCGGTCTGTCGGGCTAGGTCTTAGAACCAGCTCGGACCTCGGCACCCAGACCTAGGCACAGTTACATCCCCGATCGCCTCGACAGCCACATAGAATAAAAAGAACATAGGCATATTAGTAGAAGGCCCTTGAAACTGGGAACCCGCATCTATACGTTGTAGTTCTCCGTTGGCGATGACCTGGCGATCCCGGACGCTCTGTACGTAATGGTATGGGACGTTCCGGTTCGGACAACTGGTACGCGACGCTATGTAACGTATCAGATGCTTCTCGGTTGACGACTCCAAGTTATTGGGTCGCGGGTAGCTGGCGGTGAACGATGGAGACGCCGCATGCGCAAACTTTTGGCACGTGTGGCGACCCTTACCCGCAAGGTCGCGGAATGGTTGATCCCGGTTCTTACCGTTATCAAGCTTCTGATCGAAATTGTGGGTAAGGTCGCCAACTGCCATGATCGTAAATTACGAGTTCAAGTATCACTCGCGCGGTAAGTGGTTCTTCAGACCGAACGAAAAGTGCATCCGTCGTGGCGAACGAATGCTCGCGTTTTTCAGGCGCCGCGTCATCTTTCCCGATTACATGTACCACTTCAAGAAAGGCGGTCACGTCGCGGCTCTGCACGCGCACCTGAACAACGCGCTCTTCTTCAAAATCGATATCCAGAACTTCTACTACTCCATCGCCCGAATGCGCGTGACGCGCGCGCTGCGTGAGTGGCGCTATCCCGGCGCTGGCCATTTTTCGATGTGGTCCTGCGTCAAAAATCCGCTCCCAGGGCCAAAACACGCTCTGCCAATCGGCTTCGTGCAGTCACCAGTTCTCGCCAGCCTCGTGCTGATGAAGTCGGAGGTGGCGGACGCGATTGAGCGAGCGCGGGCCAACGGCGTGTGTATCTCGGTCTACCTGGATGACTTCATAGGTTCACACAACGACGTGGCCGTCCTAACGGCAGCGTACGAAGACATCCGCGATACCTGCCTGAAAGCGCGATTCATTCCAAACCCTACGAAGTTGGTGTCACCACAGGCGGCCATCACTGCTTTCAACTGCGACCTGACGAAGGGGTCGGCTGAAGTGACGGCGGCGCGTGTGGCGAAGTACATGGCCCAACCGGACAGAACGGCGCTTTCTGACGCCGGCTTCGACCAGTACCGGGATCTCGTTCGGTCGCAGAATGTCCCCTAAGAAGAGAGCGCCGCCGGTTTCCCGACGATGGACGAAGAGATCGAAATGAAGGATGTCTATGCCCAATTCGGGCAGACATTCTCATTTGGGGTCAATGTCGAAGGCATCCTGGCCAACATGATCCTCACCGCCGACTTCATTAAGCGCATGCGCGAAGAGGCCAAGCAAAACGGCGGACCGAAATACGACGCATACACCATAGGCCGCATGCTCGATGACTACCTTGCCGAACAGCACGACAAAACAATGGGCCAGTTGATCAAGGCCAAGGGCGGCGTCAAAGAATTTATCACACTCGACCCCGCACTCGAAAAACGAGTCGACGACGCGTTGCGGCGGCGCAATTACCTCGCGCATGACTTCTGGCGCGAGCGAGGGAAGGAGGCCGCATCAGTCAAACGCCGCGCCGCCGTATTCGTGGACCTATTAGCCGATCAACAGTTCTTCGCCGAGTTGGCGAAGGATCTGGAGGACGTCGCTTTGGATGAGGTCCGGAAGGTCGGTCTCGATGCCGACAAACTCAAAGCGAACATCGACGCGAGCGTGCTAAGGGTCCAGGGGGAGTTGGATTTAGGGTGAAAGTGCTGAATTGCGGTGCATCCGCCGAAATGGTGCGCACATCGTAGGCAAAAGCGCAACGTGAGGTGATACTGTTGGGGCGCCTTTGCCCACCCTACATCAGCCGGCTGGCGAACGGTCTTTCAGCCTCCATCGCACCCGCAGCTTTAATCTCCAAGACCGTGCACGACGACCTTGCGTATGACGTTGGGAAGAGCCTCGCGGTCCAGCGTTGCGACCCGCACCCAGCGCATGCCGTCCGGTGCGCGCGTCCGCGCCGGCGCCTCGGCGGTGTAGACCACGAGTTCCAGCGGGAAGTGTGTGAAGACGTGGGTGATGACACCAAGTTTTCGGTGCCAACCGATCACGCCCGCCACCTTCGACGCCTGCGCTAACGCCGCCGCATCGTCTTGCCCGGCAAGCCATTCCGAGCCGGGTACTTCTGTCATGCCGCCGAGCAGGCCCTTTGCGGCGCGCGAGCGGACCAGCAGTTCGTCACCTCTGACGACGATGAAGGCGGCGCCGCGGCGCCAGCGGCAATCTAGGTAGGGGCCGTCGCGAACCGGCTCGACATATGCGCTAAGCGCGTGGGCGGGCCGCCGGGTCGGTTTGGCAAAGCGCTGGCGTGATACACGAAATGCGCTGCTTCGAACGCGAGTAGGGAGGATGGTCAGTGGTCCGTCCGTGGCTCAAGCTCGAATTTCTGCCAGTCCGGCTTTGTGCCCAAAGCAAGAAAACTCTGGATCAGCGCGACGTAGATTTGTGAGCATTCGTTCACGGTCGCTTCAAGATCGCTGAGGTCTTTCGAATTCATGCTGCCGCCATGTGTAGCCCTGCTCCTAAGGCCGTACATATGATTTAGCTTCCCGCGGAGCGCCTGCCGAACGTCGAGAGCGCCGCCGATCATTTGACTGGACCGAACCGCGACCTTCCAGCTCGCGGGAGCATTATCGCCCCTCCCACCGCCTACAGCGATTTCGAACGCGAGAACAAGATCGAGCACGCGGTCTATAAAATGATGGCGGCACTTGCTGAGCACGAACCGGTCAATGGAGCGCGCGAGGCTCGACCGCGTGTCGTCAGGAAGCTTGCCGTATGTTTCCCAGTCGTGCTTGATCCTCCGGGCGTCGACGGGCACCGCCGCGTGGATGCGTGGCATGATCTCGGGAAGTATCCACTCGGGCCACTTTTCCCCCTCCGAAAACTCAAGCTCGCGGTTCTCGTAATCGACCCAGGTGCACAGCGCCAATGGATGACCGGTAGTCGCTGCCTGGATGAAGCTCCAAAATTCCTTAGCGATCATCTGCCGGTCGTAGACCTGTCCGAAGCAATAGCCGTATTCGCTTATGAACGACACGTCAGGAATCGTCAGTTCGAACGCAGCTCCCGGGGCGCCGTAATGCGTTGGAGATAGCCATAAGTCTGGCCCTGCGTGATCTTTGGCCCGGTCCAGTATCCGGCTCCTGTTGAACGTATCTGGCAGCGCGTTAAATGGTAGCACCCGCATCTCATCCGATATCTTGACCTCCTCTTCGACGGAGAAGCCCCAGATCGCGCCCCGAAGGTGCGCTTTCGCCTTTTGTGTGGTCAGGAGTTGGATGAGCCAGTCGGCTGCAAACGGCAGATCGTCGACCCACATCGTTCCGTCCCAGCTACTTCGCTTGTCAAAAAATCGAGGTGCCAAGAGCGATGACGTTATGACCGGCGCCGAGGAGCCGTTGAACAGAATTTTGCCCGCCACGGCTTTATAGACTTCGCAGCGCTCGATGGCTGAAGCCAGCTCGTCGAGAATGGCTTTCGGCCTAAAGATCGCGAGCGAGGCAGTCGGTGGGATTTTCTTGAAATTATCGTGTGCGCGCTCGATAGCTGCGACGAGAATTTCGCGGTCCCTTTGGTGATGCAATTCGTCCTCCACTCATCTCGTCCATGCGATCCGTCCGACGGCTCACTTCCGGTTGCCCCGAGAGCGGACATCGCGGACGCAGATCGAAACGGCCAATCGCCAAGGCGAGGAACTCAAAACGAGTCCGCTCTTTCAAACGCGCAGCCTCACTGGCCGAGACCATGCGCCACGACCTTGCGCATCACGTTGGGCAGCGCCTCGCCGTCGAGCGTGGCGATCGGGACCCAGCGCATGCCGTCCGGCGCGCGCGTCCGGGCGGGCACACGCGCCGTGTAGACCACGAGTTCCAGCGGGAAATGGGTGAAGACGTGGGTGACGACGCCGAGCTTGCGGTGCCAGCGCTTTACGCCGGCCAGCTCGGGCGCCTGGGCGAGCGCGTCGGCATCGTCCTGGCCGGCGAGCCATTCCGAGCCGGGAACCTCGGTCATGCCGCCGAGCAGGCCCTTTGCGGGGCGGGAGCGCACCAGCAGCTCGTCGCCCCTGGTGACGACGAAGGCGGCGCCGCGCCGGAGCGTGCCGGTCTTCTTGGCGGCCTTGCGCGGGAACGTGTCCTGGTCGCCGCGCTCGCGTGCGGCGCAGTCCTCGCTCAAGGGACACAGCGAGCAGGCCGGCTTCTTCGGCGTGCAGATGGTGGCGCCGAGATCCATCAGCGCTTGCGCGCTGTCGCCGGCGCGGGACGGCCCGAGCAGGGTCGCCGCGAGCGCCTGGATCTGCGGCTTGGCCTGCGGCAAGGCCTCCTCCACCGCGAACAGCCGCGACACCACGCGCTCGATGTTGCCGTCGACCGGCATGGTCAGCCGATCGAACGCGATCGCGGCGATGGCGGCCGCGGTGTACGGACCGACGCCGGGCAGCGCGCGCAGCCCCTCCTCGGTGTCCGGGAACGCGCCGCCATGCTCGCGCAGCACGGCGACGGCGCAGGCATGCAGGTTGCGCGCCCGCGAATAATAGCCGAGGCCGGCCCACATCCTGAGCACGTCGTCGAGCTCGGCGCCGCCGAGCGCGGTGACATCAGGCCAACGCGACAGGAACTTCTCGAAATATGGCCCGACGGCTTTCACCGTGGTCTGCTGCAGCATGATCTCGGACAGCCAGACGCGATAGGGATCGGAGCGCTGCCCGGCCGGCGCGCGCCACGGCAGCCGCCGCTGGTGGCGGTCGTACCAGGCGAGCAGTTGCACGGGACGCTCGGCGGAGGCGCGATTCTCTGATCGGCTCTTGCGCTTGGAAGGAAGGGCTGATGACACCATTGGCTTAATCTAGTACGTCAGGAGCCATCGTCGCCCGCTGGACCGCAGTCTCGTCTGCGGCATCCACGGCTTTCTTCGAGCCCCGGCGGCTCGGACGGGCGGCAGACCATGAGAAGCCTGCATCGATGGCAAAGCCCGGCCGCCTCACCGCAAAGCCATTGTCGCTCATGATGGGCGACGTGCTGTCGGCCGCCTATGCCAAGCAGGGGTTTGCCGCGCGCGAGCTGGTCACGCGCTGGCCGGAGATCGCCGGCCGCGACATCGCCGACCATGCCCAGCCGCTGAAGATGCAATGGCCGCGGCCGGTCGAGGGCCAGCCGCAGGAGCCGGCGACCTTGATCCTGCGCGTCGAGGGGCCGATGGCGCTGGAGATCCAGCATTCGTCGGACGTGATCCTGGAGCGGGTCAATCGCTTCTTCGGTTGGCACGCGGTGGGCAAGCTGGCGCTGCGCCAGGGGCCGCTGTTGCGCCCCCCGGTGAAGCGCCGCCCGGTGCCGCCCGATCCGAACACGGTGGCGAAAGTCGCGCAGACCCTGACCGCCATCGAGGACGACGCCCTGCGCGACGCCCTGGCCCGCCTGGGCGCCGCCATCAAGCGAAATTGACGCTTCCCGTTTGATCCCGGTTTGCGGCCCGGCATTGCCTCAAGCTGGGTTTCAAGCTAGCGAAAAGCCGAGTTACGAGTGTTTCAGGCGCGAGATGCGCCCATTCCGGAGCAGAGCCTTGATCATCACCCGCCGCGCCTTCACCGCAGCCTTGTCGCTGACCGGCCTCGCCGCTCTGGCGGGCCTGTCCCCGCTGCGGCTGATCTCGGACGCCATGGCCCAGAGCGCCACCGATGTCGCCAAGCCGGTGTCGCTGCCGGACATGGCGATCGGGCCGGCCGACGCCGCCGTCACCATCACCGAATATGCCTCGATGACCTGCCCGCATTGCGCCGCGTTCAACGCGACCGTGTTCCCGAAGCTGAAGGCCGAATACATCGATACCGGCAAGGTGCGCTACATCTTCCGCGAGTTCCCGCTCGACATCAAAGCCGCCGCCGGCTCGATGCTGACGCGCTGCATCGCCAATGGCGATGCGCAGAAGTATTTTGCGGTCACCGACATGCTGTTCCGCTCGCAGAACGACTGGGTGGTGAAGAACACGACCGAGACGCTGACGCGGATCGGCAAGCAGGCCGGCCTCAGCCAGCAGCAGGTCGAGGCCTGCCTGAAGGACCAGGCGCTGCTCGACAAGATCGCCGCCGACCAGAAATACGCGAGCGACATTCTGAAAGTCGATTCGACGCCGACCTTCTTCATCAACGGCGAGAAGATCAAGGGCGAGACTTCGATCGAGGAGTTTCAGAAGAAGATCAACCCGCTTCTGAAGAGCTGATTCGAATCACTGAGTCCTCAGAGACACAGCGCGGCCCCTCAATGGGGCCGCTTCTGTGGCGTGGGCCGTTCGCCACGAGAAAGCCTTGGAAAAGCAGGGCCGGCGGGTTGCCCTGGGGACCGGCCCTCGCCATTGTCCCGCCCTCAGAATGGGGCGCCAGGGCGACTCAGTCCACATTGACATTGCCTTCCATGGTATTGTCGGGGCTGGGAGATTCGTCTCCCGCCAACAGAGAATCTGTGCATGAAACTCACCCGTCTTCGTCTTCACGGTTTCAAGACGTTCGTCGAACCGACTGACTTCGTGATCGAACCCGGCCTCACCGGCGTCGTCGGTCCGAATGGCTGCGGCAAGTCGAATCTGGTCGAAGCGCTGCGCTGGGCGATGGGCGAGACCTCGCACAAATCGCTGCGCGCCGCCGACATGGACGCGGTGATCTTCTCCGGCTCGAACACGCGTCCGTCGCGCAACCACGCCGAAGTGGTGATGACGATCGACAACAGCGATCGCACCGCGCCAGCCGCCGTGAACGATCGCGACATTCTCGAGATCTCGCGTCGCATCGAGCGCGAGGCCGGCTCGGTCTATCGCATCAACGGCCGCGACGTGCGCGCCCGCGACGTGCAGATCCTGTTCGCCGACGCCGCCACCGGCGCGCGTTCGCCGGCGCTGGTCCACCAGGGCAAGATCGGCGAAATCATTCAAGCGAAACCTGAGCAGCGCCGCCGCGTGCTCGAAGACGCCGCCGGCGTCGCCGGCCTGCACGCGCGCCGCCACGAGGCCGAGCTGCGATTGAAGGCGGCCGAGACCAATCTGCTGCGCGTCGAGGACGTCATCGGCCAGCTCTCCGGCCAGATGGAAGGCCTGCGCAAGCAGGCGCGGCAGGCGATCCGCTACCGCGAGGTCGCGGCCAAGGTGCGCAAGGCGGAAGCCACGCTCTATCATATGCGCTGGATGGGCGCGCATGCCGATCTCAACGACGCCGCCCATGTGCATGACGTCGCCGTGCGCGAGATGGCCGAGCGGACCCGCGAGCAGGCCGAGTCGGCCCGCATCCAGGCCATCCGCGCCTCGCATCTGCCGGCGCTGCGCGAAGCCGAGGCCCGCGCCGCGGCGACGATGCAGCGGCTGAAGAACGCCCGCGACCTGCTCGACCGCGAGGAGCTGCGCGCCAAGGAGCGCGCAGGCGAGCTCGATCGCCGCCTGATGCAGCTCACCGCCGACGTCGCCCGCGAGCAGCAGCAGAACCAGGATGCCCAGGTCGCGCTGCAGCGGCTGGAAACCGAAGACGCGGAGCTGAAGGAAGAGATCAAGGCGCGCGTCGAGATGCGCAGTGGCGTCGACGAGCGCGTCGCCGAGGCCGAGGCGCTGCTTGCCGAGACCGAGCGCCAGTTCACCGAGCTGACGACGCAGCTTGCGGACCTCACCGCCCGCCGCAACCAGCTCGAAGCCAACGTCCGCAGCCACCGGGACCGGCTCGCCCGCCTCGACCAGGACATCGCCAATGTCCGCGCCGACGAGGAGCGGCTGGCGCAGGAGACCGCCCATCTCGGCGATCTCGACACGCTCGCCGCCTCGCTCGAAGCGGCCGAGGAGGCTGAGGCGCAGGCCGAGGCCGCGGTGCAGACCAACGAGTCGGCGCAGGCCAATGCACGGCAGAAGCTCGAAGCCTCGCGCGCCCCGCTCGCCGAGGCCGAGAAGCGCGCGCAGCGGCTCGAGACCGAGGCCCGCACCATCTCCAAGATGGTCAACAGCGAGACCAAGAATCTGTGGCCGCCGATCATCGATGGCGTCACGGTCGCCAAGGGCTATGAGAAGGCGCTCGGCGCCGTGCTCGGCGACGACCTTGATGCGCCGGTCGACGCGTCCGCGCCGATGCATTGGACCGTGGCCGGCGCCGAGGTCATCGACCCCGCGCTGCCGGATGGCGTCGAGCCGCTCGCGGCCTATGTCCAGGCACCGCCGGAGCTGTCGCGCCGTCTGGCGCAGATCGGCGTGGTGTCGCGTGATCGCGGCGCCCAGCTGGTGTCGCAGCTCAAGACCGGCCAGCGGCTGGTGTCGTCGGAAGGCGACGTCTGGCGCTGGGATGGCTTCATCGCCGCGGCCCATGCGCCGACCGGCGCGGCGCGGCGTCTGGCCGAGCGCGCCCGCCTGATCGACATCGAGGCCGAGCTGGAGCAGGCGCGCATCGATGCGACGAACAAGCGCCAGGCGCTCGAGAGCGCCGAGGCCGAGGTGAGGGCCGCGACCGCCGCCGAGAGCGCCGCGCGCGAAGCCTGGCGCGCCGCCCAGCGCGAGGTGAACTCCGCGCGTGAGCGCCACGCCAATGCCGAGCGCGAGATCAACCGCCATTCGGCGCGCAAATCGGCGCTGGTCGAAGCCTCGACCCGCCTCGCCCATGACCGCGCCGAGATCGCCGAGCTGCACCAGAATGCGCTGGAGGCGATCGAGGAGCTGCCGGCGACCACCGAAGCCGACGGCCGGCTCGCAGCCGTGCGGGCCGACATCGAAACCAAGCGGCGGGCCGCTGCGCAGGTCCGCGCCGAGGCGCAAGCGCTCGCCCGCGAGGCCGAGCTCGCCGACCGCCGCGTGCAGGCGATCATCAGCGAGCGCAACGACTGGTTCAACCGCATCCGCGGCGCCGGCTCGCAGATCGCCACCATCGAGGCCCGCATCGCCGAGGTGAAGGACGAACGCGCCGAGCTCGAAAACGCGCCGGAGATCTTTGCCGAGAAGCGCAGCGCGCTGATCGACGAGCTCGCCATCGCCGAAGGCGAGCGCCAGGTCGCCGCCGACGCGCTGGCCGAGGCCGAGACCGCGATGGGCGACACCGACCGTGCCGCCAAGGCGTCGCTGGAAGCGCTGTCGAAGTCGCGCGAGGCCGCGGCCCGCGCCGAGGAGCGACTCGAAAGCGCCAAGCGCCGCGTCGGCGACGTCGAGCGCGAGATCCACGACATGCTCGAATGCGAGCCGCAGGCGGTCGCGGCCATGGCCGAGATCGGCCCGGACACGCAACTGCCGCCGCTGCACGAGATCGAAGAGACCCTGGAGAAGCTGCGGCGCGACCGCGAGCGGCTCGGCGCCGTCAATCTGCGCGCCGAGGAGGAGCTCACCGAGGTCGAGGGCTCGCACACCGCGCTGACCACCGAGCGCGACGACCTGGTCGAGGCCATCAAGCGGCTGCGCCAGGGCATCCAGAGCCTCAACAAGGAGGCGCGCGAGCGGCTGCAGGCCTCGTTCGAGACCGTCAACGACCACTTCAAGCGTCTGTTCACCGAGCTGTTCGGCGGCGGCGAGGCCGCGCTGCATCTGATCGAGAGCGACGATCCGCTCGAGGCCGGCCTCGAGATCATCGCCAAGCCGCCGGGCAAGAAGCCGCAAACGCTGTCGCTGCTGTCGGGCGGCGAGCAGGCGCTGACGGCGATGGCGCTGATCTTCGCGGTGTTCCTCACCAACCCCTCGCCGATCTGCGTGCTGGACGAGGTCGACGCGCCGCTCGACGACCACAACGTCGAACGCTTCTGCAACCTGCTGCATGAGATGAAGGGCTCGACCGAGACCCGCTTCATCATCATCACGCACAACCCGATCACCATGGCGCGCATGAACCGGCTGTTCGGCGTCACCATGGCCGAGCGCGGCGTGTCGCAGCTGGTGTCGGTCGCACTCGACGAGGCCGTGAAGATCCTCGACCAGCAGGTGGCGTGATCTTGCTCCGTCATTCCGGATCGCCGCAAGCGCGGCGCCCGGACTGACGCGCGGAGAGGACCGATGATCTCTCCTGATCTGCCCGCAGCGCTGAAGGCATCCCTCGAAGCCAGGCTGCACGGGCAGTCGCGGCAGGAGGCCGCCGCCCGCGCGGCCCGCATCTCGGATTCCTATCGCAGCGGCGGCAATTCGGGGACGATCACGAGCGAAGCCGACGCGATCGCCTATGCCGTCGTGCGGATGCCGGCGACGTATGCAGCGGTGGTGGCCAGCCTGAATGCCGTGATGCAGGCGAGCCCGGACTTCGCCCCGGCCTCGCTGCTCGATGTCGGCGCCGGTCCGGGCACCGCAAGCTTCGCTGCGGCGGACGCATTCCCGTCGCTGGCGTCTTTCGCCGCCATCGATTCCAATCCCGCCTTGCGCACGCTCGCGCTGGCGCTCGCTGGCGACGCGACACGCATCCGCGACCTCGACTACGCGCTGGGCTCGGCGCGAGCGCTGCTCGAGCGCAGCACGGGCGCCGATCTCGTCATCGCCAGCTACATGATCGGCGAACTGAGCGACGCCGAACGCCCGGGCATCATTGATGCGCTGTGGACGAGGACCGGCGATACGCTCCTGATCGTCGAACCCGGCACGCCCGCCGGCTATCAGCGCATCATCGCGGCGCGCGACCGCCTGATCGCGTCCGGAGCCCACATCGCCGCCCCCTGCCCGCACGCCGCGGCGTGTCCACTGATCGCACCGGATTGGTGCCATTTCGCCCAGCGGCTGGCGCGCTCGCGGGCGCATCGCGAGCTCAAGGGCGCGGACGTTCCGTTCGAGGACGAGAAGTTCAGCTTCATTGCCCTCACCCGCAAGCCCGCGACGCATCGGCCCGCCGCACGCGTGCTGGCGCCGCCGGCGGTCACCAAGGTCGGGGCAACCGCGAAGCTGTGCCAGGCGGATGGTGCCGCCAGGGTCGTCAGCATCCCCCGCCGCGACAAGCCCGCCTTTGCCGCCGCGCGGCGCTGGGACTGGGGTGACGGCGTGGAGCCGCCAGGTTCGTAGATACCTCGGCCGGCGCCCCATGGTTAACGGTGGGTCGTATTCGTCTCTCATTTTCGCGATTTCGCGAAACCGGCGAGAAATCCGCGCTTGCTACGGTGAGCTGCAACAGGCGCTGAAGGCGCTGCTCACAAGGGAACGCGTTTCGATGTACAGGACGATGATGATCACCGCCGCACTGCTGGCTTCGGCAGGAACGGCCCTGGCAAACAGCCACGGTGGTGGATCCTCGGCACCGCCCCCGCCGAAGCAGGAAGGCCCGCCGGCCAAGGCCATCGTCGGCAAGAACGGCCCCGTCCTGGTCGATCCCAAGGGGATGACGCTGTACTACACCGAGCGCGACAACACCGGGAACAAATCGACCTGCGACGGTGCCTGTGCCGAGAAGCGGCCGCCGCTGATCGCACCCGACAACGCGACCGCCAGCGGCGACTTCACCGTCATCACCCGCAGCGACGGCAAGAAGATGTGGGCCTACCGCTACCGGCCGCTCTACACCTCGCAGCTCGACAGCGCCCCGGGCGATATCAAGGGCAACGATCCCACGCAGCAATGGCGGGTCGCCCGTCCCTATTGAGCCCTGCGCATCACTGCCTCCGGCGCCCATTCGGTCGCCTGGGCGCCCATCGAACGGACCAGTCAGCCTCAAGCGACTTGAACGGGCATCCCCCCTAGTGCGACCAATGCACGCCGGTCCACCTGCGGACCGGCGGCGCCGTCGCGTGGCGGCCGCCTCGTCCTCCTGCCCTCTCCCTCGGAGCCCGTCATGTCCGGCTGGATCGTCCTCGGCATCATCGTCATCCTCGTACTGTTCGCCCTTGGCGCCTACAACCGGCTGGTCGCCCTCAGCCAGCGGGTCGGCCAGGCCTTTGCCGACATCGACGTCCAGCTCAAGCTGCGCCACGACCTGATTCCGAACCTGGTCGAGACCGTGAAGGGCTACGCCGCGCATGAGCGCGGCACCCTCGACGAGGTCATCAAGGCCCGCAATGCGGCGATGTCGGCGCAGGGCCCGGCTCAGGTCTCGGCCGCCGAAGGCCAGCTCTCCGGCGCGCTCGGCCGCCTGATCGCACTGTCCGAGGCCTATCCGGACCTCAAGGCCAACGCCAACTTCCAGCAGCTCGCCGGCGAGCTCTCCGACATCGAGAACAAGATCGCCGCCAGCCGCCGCTTCTTCAACAACGCGGTGCAGGAATACAATACCGGCATCCAGCAGATGCCGGCGGCGCTGTTCGCCGGCACCTTCGGCTTCACCCGCAAGGAATTCTTCGATCTCGGCGCCAGCCGGACCGAGGTCGAGGCCGCGCCCAGCGTCAAGTTCTGATCCCGCGCCCTCCGCGCTGAAGGGCCCGACGCCATGGCCGCCTATGGTCTCTACACCCACATCGCATCGAACAAGACCCGTTCGGTGCTGCTGCTCGGCGGCCTGTTCCTGTTGATCTACGTGCTGGTGTTCGCCGGCGCGCTGATCGCCGAGGTCATGATCAACGGCAATGGCAGCGTCGCCTATTACATGCAGGCCGCTACGCGCGACCTGATCAAGGCGTTGCCCTGGGCCACGATCGGCGCCGCGGCCTGGATCGTCATCGCCTATTTTTTCCATCAGAAGATGATCGACGCCGTGACCGGCGGGACGGCCGTGACCCGCCAGGAACAGCCGCGGCTCTACAATCTGCTCGAGAATCTCTGCATCTCGCGCGGCATCACCATGCCGCAGCTGAAGGTCATGGACAGCCCGGCGCTGAACGCCTTCGCCACCGGCCTGAATCCGCGGCAATACGCCGTCACCGTCACGAGCGGTCTTCTGAACGCACTCGATGACCAGGAGATCGAGGCGGTGCTCGGCCACGAGCTCACCCATATCCGCAACGGCGACGTGCAGCTGATGGTCGTGGCCGTGATCATCGCCGGGGTGGTCGGCTTCTTCGGTGAATTGTTCTTCCGCTTGTTCACCAACATGAGCTGGGGCGGCGGCTGGGGCCGATCGTCGTCGTCCTCCTCCTCGTCCGACTCCGACCGCAAGGGCTCCGGCGGCGGGGCCATCATCGTCGTGATCATCGCGGTGGTGCTGATCGTGGTGGCCTGGCTGCTGTCCCAGGTGGTCAAGCTGGCGCTGTCGCGCACCCGCGAATACCTTGCCGATGCCGGGTCGGTCGAGCTGACCAAGAATCCGGACGCCATGATCAGCGCCCTGCGCAAGATCGAAGGGCGGGGCGAACTGCCCGGCGCCACCTCGGCGGTGATGGAATTGTGCGTCGACAATCCGCGCGAGGGCTTTGCCGATTTGTTCGCCACCCATCCCTCGGTCGACTCCCGCGTCCAGGCGCTGATCAAGTTCGCCGGCGGCCATGATCCGGGCCCGCTGGCGCTGCCGTCCGACGGGAGAGATACCGATACCGGTGACGAGCCAGCCGACGGCACTGCGCCACCGCCGCTGCCCCCGGCCGGCCCGTGGGGCGATGCCGATGGAGGGGGTAAGTCGCCCGGCAGCGGGCAAGCCGCCCCGGAAGGCCCCTGGACAACACCTGCTGCAGGCCCATGGGGCCGGCATTAGGACCAGCCGCTGCGGCGCTGTTCGAGCCCCGATCGCGCGCAGCGCGCAATCGTCCCGGCATTCGCTCTCAAGTGCTTCGGCGCGAACCGGACGTTTCGGCTGGAACGGGTCCGATTGCGCCGATCTGTTGCAGCGAAGGCGCAAATTTCCCCGGTCCCGTGCTGCAATGAATTTGAATTCTCCAGCGTTTCTGCCATGTTCGCGCCCAAAGCAGAATGCAAAGCGCCGGCCCCCTGGCCGGCCTCAGGGCTGAAGGACTTTCCATGGCGAAACCGGCAGTGGTTGTGGTGGGTGCGGACAAGGGCGGGGTCGGCAAGACCACGGTGTCACGGACGTTGCTCGATTATTTCAGCGCCAACAACGTCCCGACCCGGGCGTTCGACACCGAGCATCCGCGCGGCACCCTGAAGCGCTTCCACCCCGAGATCACCGAGATCGTCGACATGAATTCGACGCCGGACCAGATGAAGATCTTCGACACCTTGAGCGCGGTGGCGCCCTCGGTGACCGTGATCGACGTCCGCGCCGGCCTGATGTCGCCGACGCTCGCGGCGCTGCGCGACATCGGCTTCCTCGACGCCGCCCGCTCCGGCCAGATCACCTTCGCGGTGTTCCACATCCTGGGCTCGTCGATCGCCTCGCTGGACGAGATCGCGGAGACGGCAAGCTACATGATCGGCGCGAAGTACTTCCTGGTGAAGAACTTCATCAACAACACCAGCTTCTTCGAGTGGGACCAGTCGACCTACAATTCCTACTTCCACCGCATCAAGGATGCGACCGAGCTGACCATCCCCAAGCTCAACGAGATGGCGTTCGAGCAGGTCGAGGTCGCCTCGGTGCCGTTCCTGAAGTTCGTCGCCAACAAGGGTCCGCGCGACGAGGCCGCCAACTACTCCTTCGTGCTGCGCGGCTATGTCCGGCATTGGCTCGCCAATGTCTGGAGCGAGTACGACCGCATCAAGCTGACCGACATCGTCGGTTCGACCAAGGCGGCGGCGCCGCGGCCGGCCGGGGAAAAATAGCAGCCCCGTGAAGGATGGGACTTTATCGCAACCGCATTTGACCTGATATAGGTCTGATGCCCGCAACGCCCGTCTACATCGTCTGCTCGCCCCGGCCGCAGTCCGGGAAGACGCTGCTTGCGCGGGTGCTGAGCGAGTTCCTGCTGCTCAAGAACGGCCAGGTGCTCGCCTTCGACGTCACCTTGCGCGAGCCGTCGCTGCTCGACTTCCTGCCGCAGATCACGGAGACCGCGACGATCGAGGACACCTACGGCAAGATCCAATTGATGGATCGCGTCATCCTCAACGACGGCATCGCCAAGGTGATCGACCTCGGCTACTACTCGTTCGACGAGTTTTTCAAGATGTCCGAGGAGATCGGCTTTTTGAAGGAGGCCTCACGGCGGAACGTGGTCCCGATCGTTCTGTACTGCGCCGAGGGCGACCGGGTGTCGATGCGCGCCTACGACGCCCTGCGGCGACAGATCCCGCGACCTCAGCTGATCGTGGTCGAAAACGACCACGTCCTGCGCGAGGAGCTCCCCGACCTCTACAGCCGCGGCAAGCATCTGCGCATTGCCGCCCTGCCCGCGTTCCTGAGGACCTATATCGAGCGCTTCTCGTTCTCCTTTACCGGCTATCTGCGCCAGGAGAAGGACCCGTCCACCGAGCTCTATCAATGGATCCGGCGCAACTACTATGCGCTGCGCGAGATCGAGAACGAGCTCCTGATGCAGCGGTCCTGACGCCGCCGCGCGTTCCTCAGTGCCCCTCGAAGGAGATCAGCGTGCGCACGGGCACGTCGAGCGCGCGCAGCTTGGCGGCGCCGCCGAGATCCGGCAGGTCGATGATGAAGCAGGCCGCCACCACCGTGGCGCCGATCTGGCGGAGCAGCTTCACCGCCCCCTCGGCCGTGCCGCCGGTGGCGATGAGGTCGTCGACCAGGATCACGCGCTCGCCGGGCTCGACCGCGTCGACATGCATCTCCATCTCGTCGGTGCCGTATTCCAGCGCATAGGACATGCTGACCGTCTTGTGCGGCAGCTTGCCCTTCTTGCGGATCGGCACGAAGCCGGCCGAGAGCTGATGCGCCACCGCGCCACCGAGGATGAAGCCGCGCGCCTCGATGCCGGCGACCTTGTCGATCTTGGAGCCGGCCCAGGGATGCACCAGCTCGTCCACCGCGCGACGGAACGCGCGCGCGTCCGCCAGCAGCGTCGTGATATCCCGGAACAGGATGCCCGGCTTCGGATAGTCCGGAATGGTGCGGACCGTGTTCTTGATGTCCAGATCGAACGTCATCGTGCTCTCATCCACTCTGTTTATGTGCCGTCATTGCGAGCGAAGCGACGTGTCCGCCGAAGCCCACTCGGGCGAAGGCGGAAGCAATTCAGGATCGCGAAAACAACTCTGAATCGCTTCGTCGCTCACGCTCCTCGCGATGACGGCAACCACCTTTCACCCCGGCTGATTGAGCCGGAACGCATTCTCCACGATCCTCAAACCCACGGCATCGCCGAGCGACATCAGCGACTCCGGGTGGAACTGCACGCCGCCGACCGGCAGCGTCTTGTGCTCGATCGCCATCGCCACGCCATCCTCGGTCGCTGCGGTGACGGTCAGGACCTCCGGCATGCTGTCGCGCTCGACGAACAGCGAATGGTAGCGGCCGATGACGATCTCGTTCGGCAACCCCTGCATCAGGCGTCCGCCGCGCACCTGGACCCGCGACGGCCTGCCATGCGCCGGTTGGGCGAGCTGGCCGAGCTGACCGCCAAAATATTCGCCCATCGCCTGCACGCCGAGGCACACGCCGAAGATCGGCAGCTTCTTCGCGAGCGCCGCATCGATCGTCGTCGAGATCTTGAAGTCCTCGGGGCGGCCCGGTCCGGGCGACAGCACGATGAGATCCCAGCTGCGCTCGGCCAGCATCTTCAAGGCATGGACGTAACGCACCACGGTGACGTTGGCGCCGACCTGGCGGAAATAGTCCGCCAGCATGTGCACGAACGAATCGTCGTGGTCGATCAAGAGCACGTTCTTGCCGGAGCCGGTGGCGTCCGGCGCGGTCGAGGACAGCGGCTTCGGCGGATCGCCGCGCAGCGCCTGGAAGAGGGCCGCCGCCTTGACCTGGCACTCGCGATCCTCGGCCGCGGGGTCGGAATCGAACAGGCAGGTCGCGCCGACGCGGACCTCGGCGAGCCCGTCCTTCATGCGGATGGTGCGGATGGTGAGGCCGGTGTTGATCGAGCCGTCGAAATTCACCGCGCCGATGGCGCCGGCATACCAGCGCCGCGGCGAGCGCTCATTGTCCTCGACGAACTGCATCGCCCACAGCTTCGGCGCACCGGTCACGGTGACCGCCCAGGCGTGCGTCAGGAATGCGTCGAGCGCGTCGAAGCCCGGCCGCAGCATGCCCTCGACGTGATCGACGGTGTGGAACAGCTTGGAGTAGGTCTCGATCTGCCGGCGCGCGAGCACCTTGATGGTGCCGGGGACGCAGATGCGCGCCTTGTCGTTGCGGTCGACGTCGGTGCACATGTTGAGCTCGAACTCGTCCTTCTCCGAGTTCAGGAGCTGGCGGATCTGCTCGGCATCACCGATGGCGTCGCGACCGCGGGCGATGGTGCCGGAGATCGGACAGGTCTCGACGCGGCGGCCATCGGAGCGGACGAACATCTCGGGTGACGCCGACACCAGAAACTCGCCGTCGCCGAGATTCATCAGCGCCCCATAGGGCGACGGATTGATCCGGCAGAGCCGCTGGAACACTTCCGCCGGCGAGCGCTCACAGGGCTCGGCAAACAGTTGGCCGGGCACCGCCTCGAACAGGTCGCCGCGGGCAAACGCCGCGCGGGCCTTCTCGACCGTCGCCTGGTACTCGCCGGGCGCGTGATCGGCAAAACCCTGGCGCGGCTCCTTGAGATAGACGCTGGCGTCGGTGTCGCGCGGCAGGCCTGATGTCGACTGGCCATTCCAGGAAAAATCATACGACAGCACCACGCCGCGGCCGGTGGCGCGGTCATAGGCCAGCAGGCGATCCGGCACGTAGAGCACGATGTCGCGCTGGTCCTTCTCGCGCGGCCGCTTCTGCAAGAGGTCCTCGATCTGGAACACGAGGTCATAGGCGAAGGCGCCGAACAGGCCGAGCAGCGGATCGTCATTGGCCGACAGCACAGCGATCATCGCCCGCACCAGCGACATCACGCTGGCGCGGCGGGTGCGCTGGTCCTCCTCGACCGGGGCAGGCCCGCGGACGATGTGCCCGGCGAGCCGCGCAGGCGAGGCCTCGGTGATGACCACGCAGGGCTCGCGCAGCGTGTCCTTGAGGAACGCGATCAGCACCTCGCCGCGACGATTCAGCGCCTGCAGGGTGAAGGTGGTGCCCTTGGTCTCCAGCACCAGCGGCGGATCGGCAAAGCCGAGATCGAAGCTCTCGTAGCGGCCGGGCACGGTCGTGCCCGAGGACAGCACCACGCCGCGGCGGCGGTCGAGCAGGTCGATCAGATCGTCGAGCCGGCTGGCATTGCCGGAGAACTGCTCGACGGCGCGCGTGATCGCGAGCCCGCCATGGGTGCGGTAGTCGCTGCGGGCCGGAAGGGCGAAAACGGTCCTGTTCATGGGGTCCTCTTACGGAATTTACCGAGGAAACGCCACACAGGACCAACCGGAAGCCGCCGCTGCGTGGCGGCCCCTAAGCGATTGGATGTCAGACAAATCGCACCGGCCACCTTTTACAAGGTGCGCCACCAGAGACGGGCTGGGCGGACAACGGTGCTCATGGCGCGGAACTGACCACGCGGGACGGCCGGGGTCAAGGGCGGCGGGGCCACAGTCGGGGTTGGCGGAGGTGGCATGCTTATCATTCCCGCTCAGAACCCTCGGCTTTCGAGCACCGCGCGAAGTGCCGGCCCGACTGCCACCCTCCCCTGGAGGGCTACGGGATGCCCGAAAGCGATTCCAAGCGATTTCTGGATGTGATTCAAAGTTTTCGACCGGTTCGGTGGAGAGCTTTGAATGTCATTTGGCGATATTCGAGTTGCGGAGCGGGCTGACTGGCTGATCGAACGGGTGGCGACAGCAGGCACGCTGGTCTTGCGGAAGTTGGGGGAGACGCGAGCCGGCGAGAAGGCCATTCACCGATTTCTGTCCTCGCACCACGTCTCGGTCGATCGGATCGTCGAGACGCTGGCGGCTCGGACTGCGGCTCAATGCGTGGGACGGCGTATTCTGGCGATCCAGGACACGAGCGAGATCAATTTCTCCGGCCGTGACAAGAAGCGGCGCGGCTTCGGTCCTGGCGGGGACGGAAAAACACCCGGCTTCTTCATCCATCCCGTGATTGCCCTCGACGTCGAGAGCGAGGCGGTGTTGGGACTTGTCGACGCGGAAATCTGGACGCGCTCAGCCGGACGAGTTCCGGCTCGCCGCAAGCGAGCGATCGAGGATAAGGAGTCGATACGCTGGCTGTATGGCTGTCAGGCGGCTGCCGGCGTCTTATCGGAGGCGGCCAGCGTCACGATGGTCGCCGATCGCGAAAGCGACATCTACCCGTTGTTTACGCGTAAGCCGGAAGGGCTCGATCTGATCGTGCGTGCTGCGCAAGATCGCTGCCTGTCCGATGGCAAAATGCTGTTTGCAGCGCTTGCCGAGACGAAGGTGCTGAAAACAAGCCTCGTCAAGGTGGCGCCGCGCGGCCCCGGCGATAAAGGGCGCGGGGCGACCGTCGAGCTTCGCGCCGGAAGCGTGTCTCTTGCCCGGCCACAGAGCCTGAAACGATCAGAGGCCTGCGATGCCACCGAAATGACTTTGATTCAGGCGCGTGAGATCGATGCGCCCGCCGGCAAAACACCGTTGTTGTGGCATCTGCTCACGACCCATTCCGTTGCCAGCGCGGCAGATGCCGAACAGATCGTGCAACTCTATCGATTGCGCTGGCGCATCGAACAGGTCTTCCGTGCTCTCAAGAGCGATGGCTTGGCTCTCGACGACAGTCAGGTCATCGATGCCGATCGCATGTTCAATCTCGCGGCGATCGGGCTTGCTGGCGCTATCCGGACCATCCAGCTTGTCGACGCCAGAGACGGCAGTCCCCGTCCCATGAGCGACGTGATCGACCCGGCCTTCAGACCAGCTCTGGGGCACCTATCAAAAACGCTCGAAGGCAAGACCGCGCGGCAGCAGAACCCACATCCTCCCGATTCCCTCGCGTTCGTCGCATGGATCGCGGCACGCCTCGGCGGCTGGAATTGCTACGGTAAACCACCAGGGCCAAAGACAATGCGAGACGGCTGGGATCGTCTCGCTGCAATGCTTGAAGGCTATCTACTTGCAACCCAAAGCATAAAACCGGGAATCCCGTAGCCCTGGAGGGGGAGGGTCGTCTCACGGAGAGCGAAGCGAAACGTGAGGCGGGGTGGGGTGATCTCTCCGCATGGACCGTCGCCCGTGGCTTCACCCCACCCCGCTCGCACGCTTCGCGTGCGAGCGACCCTCCCCCTCCAGGGGAGGGTGGGCAGCGGGGCACGCGGATGGACCGGCATGCAGCGTCAGGGCAGGCTGTCCCACCGTGCGGATGTCCTTCAGGCTGTCGCTGTCGCGCCAGCCGGCAGCCGCAACTCGCTGCGATGCATATGAAGCAAATCGCCACGATACTCCAAGCGGGCTGCTGCGACGAGCGCGCGGACACGTGCGAACAACTGCAGATCCCCTGTCTGCATCCCGTCGGTACAGGTCTCGCAGAGCGCCTCCCCGATGATCCTCGCAGTCTTCTTCCATTCTGCGGTGGCGCAGGACAGCAGCAGGGGATCGAAGTGCGTGATCGGGGCTGAGACGAGCTCGCCATCGCGGAGAATCCGGAAAGGCGCATTCTCCGCCCTGAGGCGTGCCCATTGGCCGCGACAGGCATCGCGTATGTCCGATGTCAGATCCTGCCGAAAACTCCAGAGTTGATTATCGCTAATGATGGAGGACTTCAGCTCGCCCAGGCTGAACACCTGGTGCGGGTTGGGTGCGCCATTGTCCCCTGCCCTCACGACAGCGTCGGTGAAATCGACGATCTCGATCGGCTCATCGCCAAGCCGCCACAGGAGTTCGAGGAAGCCGGCATATTCCTGGGTCGACCGCCGCGTGAGCCAGGCGATCCGCCGGGAGTGGTGTGAGAGCGCCTCATCCCAGAACGCTATCGCTTGGCCGCCGACTTCGTCCCAACCGGAGACTTCCAATTCCTGGTCCACCCAGGCGGTTCGCAGCGCCGGATCGGGCGGAGCGATCGGGCCGAAGCTCAGGCTGTCGGCAAGACCAATGACGCGCTCATCGCGACCAGCTTGCTGGAGCGCAGCCCGCAACGTGGCCGCCGCGGACATGTTGAAGACGACATGAAGGATCGAGCCGGACATCGACTGGCCTGCACCCCTATTCCTCGTCGGCTGACGCACGATGCCGCCTCACGTCCCCGGCTTCACCAGCCCGAGCTCAGCGAACTTCATCTCCGTCGCCACCACGGCATTCTCATACACCTCGCCGCGCTCGACGAAGTAGTTGAAATAGCCGGTCGGCGTCTCCGGCTGGATCTCCACCAGCTCCACGGTCTTGTATTTCGGATCGGTGATCACGCCGCCCGCGATCAGATCGTTGATGCGCTTGAGCGCGTCGACCTCGGCCTTGTAGCCGACCGAGAACCACATCTCAGTGGTCCAGTCCTGCACCTCGAACCAGTTGGCGGGCGCCTGGCCCTGCCACCCCTGGGCGAGCGGGCGGACGGCGAAGATGCGGTCGAAGCCGTGCAGCTCGGAGATGATGCTGGCGCGGTGATAGGCGCCGTCCATCTGTCCCTGCGGCAGCTTGGTGAAGCCGTAGAGCGACAGCCACAGCGCAGCCTTGACCGCCTCTGGCGTGATCGGGCGGATGGCGCGCTCGGCCAGCACCTCGGAGGCGTAGCGCAGATCGCGCTTGGCCGCCGATTGCCGCGCCTTGACGGCATGGGCGTTGGGAACCGACTTCTCCGCCGGCAGCAGCGCCCGCGCCGCCTCGTTGCCATAGAGATAGCCCGTGCCCGCCTCAGGATCATAGGTGTTGAACACGACGCCGATCGGCGTGGCATTGAGCGTCTCCGCCGCGTGCGCGAAGTCAGCCTCGCTGCGCACCGGGACATATTGCTGCGCCGGCCACAGCCGGTCCGCGAGGGCGTTGAACGGGCCGTCGCGCCAATCCGGCCAGGAGACGAATCGCGCCAGCGCCTCGGCATAGGCGGGACGAAACACGCCGGGATAGCCGAACAGCACTGTGCGCAGCTGCGACGCCGGATCTCTGAGGCGGTCGGAGGACATCAGCTCGTTGCGCAGATCGAGACCCTGAAGCCACGCCGACAGCACCAGGATCTGGCCGGACGTCGCGGTGACGAGATCCGGCGTGACGCCCCAGGCGCGGGCGGTGTCGAGGAAGCCGGCGCCATGGGCGTTCAAGCCGCCCAGCCCAGCCAGCGCAAAGGCCACACGCACGGCTTTCTCCATCAGCAGAGGGACCGGAGAATGCTACCTCAGATTGTTTCGGCGACGCAACCGACGGCGAGACACGGCGAATTCGACCATCGAACGAAGCGACGCGCTGCGAACATGATCAATGCTCAGATCCCCACAAAATCCCGGTGATTCGCGGAAGCGTACGGCGGCAAGCGGCGAAAAGCTGCAGCCGGCGGCTGTGAGCCCCCTCCACAACCTCATGTTGCGCGCGTGCAGAATGCTTCACTTATCGACCAATGATTGTCGCAACCCCCAAAAAAGTTACATAACTTGGCTGTGCGCGAGGGCAACACTGTTGTCTAGCTGCAATAGTGTGGCAATGATTGGTTAACCATATTGAATTACCTTGGTTAACATGGCCCGCGGCAAACAGCCTTCAGTGTCGCATGCGCTCCCGAAGCAGCCGACGCTGCTCGATTGCTTCCTCGAAGCGCAGGCGAAGCGGACGAAGCGTCGGCGACGCCCCGCCGACGCGGTGACCAGCGCCGATCCCTTGGATCCTGCAAACGACGCTTCGGCTCTCGATGAGGCCGAACAGCCGTCGGCCGAGACCAAGACCGCCCGCGCGGTTTGAGTCCGCGCGGCACGGTTGAGGACCGACACGCCGGCCCTCTCGGCTCAGCCGAGGTGCTTGTGGAAGAACGCCGTGGCTCGGCCCCAGGCGAGCTCGGCGGCTCTGCGATCGTGCACGGTCATGCGCTGCTCGTTCACGAAGGCATGCTCGGCATCGTAGCGATAGAGCTCGAGCGACTTGCCGGCGGCCTTCATCGCCTTCTCGAAGCCGTCCACCAGCGCCGGCGTGCACCAGTCATCCTTGTTGGCAAAGTGGGCCTGCAGCGGGATCTTGACGTCGGCCGGCTTCGCCGCCTGCTCCGGCGGAATGCCATAGAACACGACGCCGGCGGCGAGCTCGTCGATCTTGGTCGCGCCGATGATCGTCACCGCGCCACCGAGGCAGAAGCCGGTGAGGCCGACCTTGGCGCCGTTGCGCGCCAGATATTGCGCGGCCCCGCGCACGGTCTGCGTGGTCGCGTCCATGAAGTCGAGCGAGTTCATCTCCCGGCCCGCCGCATCCGTGTCGTGATAGGGCACCACCGTGCCCTTGTAGAGATCGGGCGCCAGCGCGTTGAAGCCGGCGAGCGCGAAACGATCGCACATCCCCTTGATCTGGTCCTGCAGGCCCCACCATTCCTGGATGACGACGACGCCCGGCGCATCGGCCTGCGCGGCCTTGGCGAGATAGCCCTTGGCCTCCTGGCCGTCGGGGCGCTTGAAGCTGATGAGTGTGCCCATGTGTTCCTCCGCATTTTCTGATTGGGATGCTCAGGAGCGCGGTTTACCGCAAATCCGTGTCCGGCGCGACGGGAGCAATCGGGTTCGTTTCAACGTGACTCCCGTAGCCCGGATGAGCGCAGCGACATCCGGGACCACAACCGGCGCCGCGACGATCCCGGATATCCGGGCGATGGCCCTCGACCAGCCAGCCCCACAGCAGCGCCGCGGTGATATCGATGCCGCCATAGGCGGCATAGGCGCGGCCGGCGAGCGGGCTGTCGGCCAGGGTCAGCAGATAGGCAAAGCCGGCAAGCGCGGCCAGCCCCGGCAGCAGCCATAGCGGCGACTGGCCGAGCCGCAGCTAGGCCCAGAACGCGAAGCAGCCGCCGATTTCGAGCACGGCGGCGCCTGCGAAGGCCAACGATGAAGTCATGCGTCCCCTCCTCTGCCGTGCCTCGCCAATGGCGCGACGGCCAGACCGGCCAAAAGCAAAAAAGCCCCCGAAGGGGCTTTTTCAATCTCATGCCGTGATGGTCCGCACACCGCTCAATGCGCGGCGGCCCAGACCCGCTTCTTGGTGAAGTACATCAGGCCGGCGAAGATGATCAGGAAGATGAACACCTGGTAGCCGAGGCGCTTGCGCGCTTCCATGTGCGGCTCGGCGGTCCACATCAGGAAGGTCGCGACGTCGTGGGCATACTGCTTCACGGTGGCCGGCGAGCCGTCGTCGAACGTCACCTGGCCGTCGGACAGCGGCGGCGGCATCTTGATCGCATGCCCGGGGAAGTACTTGTTGTAGTACGAGCCCTCCGGGATGGTGACGCCGTGCGGCGGGGTTTCTTCATAGCCCTGCAGCAGCGCGTTGATGTAGTTCGGGCCCTGCTCCTGGAACTGGGTGAAGAAGTCGATCAGGAACCAGGGGAAGCCGCGCTTGTATGAGCGCGCCTTGGCCATCAGCGACAGGTCCGGCGGGGCCGCACCGCCATTGGCGGCCCGTGCGGCCTGTTCGTTCGGGAACGGCGACGGGAAGTAGTCGGCCGGCCGGCCCGGACGCTCGAACATGTCGCCGGCGTCGTTGGGACCGTCCTTGATCTTGTACTCGGCCGCGAAGGCGGCGGCCTGCACCGCCGAGTAGCCGGGTCCACCGGGCTCGGCGAGGTTGCGGAACGCCACGTATTGCAGCGAATGGCAGTTCGAGCAGACTTCCTTGTAGACCTTGAGGCCGCGCTGCACGGCGCCGCGATCGAAGGTACCGAACGGACCGGCGAACGACCAGCTCGCCGACGGCGGGTTCTCCTGGCCTTCGCTGGCACGGGCGTCGCCCATGCTGCCGGCGAGCAGCGACACCGCGGCGACCAGCGCGATCACGGTCGAGACCATCGGCGCCGCCTTGCGGCCGGACTTGGCCAGCACGTCGTCAGCGATCGAGTTCGGCAGCGGGCGCGGCCGCTCGATGCGCGCGAGCAGCGGCAGCACGATCAGGAAGTAGGCGAAATACAGCACCGTCAGGATGCGGCCGAGCACGACATAAACGCCCTCCGGCGGCTGCGCGCCGAGATAGCCCAGGCCGATGCAGACGACGACGAAGATCCAGAAGAACTGCTTGCCGAGCGGACGGTACTTGTTGGAGCGGGTCTTGGCCGAGTCGAGCCAGGGCAGGAACACCAGCACGATGATCGCCGCGAACATCGCCACGACGCCGGCGAGCTTGTTCGGGATCGAGCGCAGGATGGCGTAGAACGGCAGGTAGTACCATTCGGGCACGATGTGCGCCGGCGTCACCGCCGGGTTGGCCGGGATGTAGTTGTCGGCCTCGCCGAGATAGTTCGGCATGTAGAAGATGAACCAGGAATAGAAGATCAGGAAGCAGGTGGCGCCGAAGAAGTCCTTGATGGTGGCGTAGGGCGTGAACGGCACCATGTCCTTCTCGGTCTTCGGCTCGACGCCGGCCGGGTTGTTCTGGCCGGCGACGTGCAGCGCCCAGACGTGCAGCACGACCACGCCGGCGATCAGGAACGGCAGCAGATAGTGAAGCGCGAAAAAGCGGTTCAGGGTCGGGTTGCCGACCGAATAGCCGCCCCACAGCAGCGTCACGATGCTCTCGCCGAAATACGGCACGGCCGAGAACAAATTGGTGATGACGGTGGCGCCCCAGAAGCTCATCTGACCCCACGGCAGCACGTAGCCCATGAAGCCCGTCGCCATCATCAAGAGATAGATGATGACGCCGAGGATCCAGAGCACCTCGCGCGGCGCCTTGTATGACCCGTAATAGAGGCCGCGGAACATGTGGATGTAGACGGCGAGGAAGAACATCGACGCGCCGCAGGCATGCATGTTGCGCAGCAGCCAGCCGTAGTTCACGTCGCGCACGATCAGCTCGACCGACTTGAAGGCCAGGTCGGCATGCGGCGTGTAGTGCATCGCCAGGATGACGCCGGTGACGATCTGGACACCCAGCATCATCGAGAGGATGGCGCCGAACGTCCACCAATAGTTCAGGTTCCGCGGCGTCGGATAGGCAACGAAGGACGAGTGGACCAGGCCGATGATCGGAAGTCTTTGCTCGAGCCACTTCAAGGCGGGGTGGCTCGGCTGGTAGTCAGAAGGTCCACTCATGATGCGTTCCTGAAGAAATTATCTTGCACGATCGAGCGTGAGCTGAAGACGAACGTCCGCTCAGCCGATCTGGATCTTGGTGTCGGAAACGAACTGATAGGGCGGGACGGGAAGGTTGAGCGGCGCCGGCCCCTGGCGCACGCGGCCGGAAGCATCGTACTGGGAGCCGTGGCACGGGCAGAAGAAGCCGTCGTAGTTGCCTTCATGGGCGATCGGGATGCAGCCGAGATGGGTGCAGATGCCGATCACGACCAGCCACTGCTCGTGGCCGTCCTTGGTGCGCGACTGGTCGGTCGCCGGATCGATCAGGCTCGACACGGGAACCTTACGGACCTCCTCGACCTGCTTCTTGGTGCGGTGGGAGATGTAGATCGGCTTGCCGCGCCAGAACACCTTGATGTCCTGACCTTCGGCGACCGGAGAGAGGTCGACCTCGATCGGCGCGCCGGCCGCGATGGTCGAGGCATCGGGATTCATCTGGGAGATGAAGGGCCACAGGGCGGCCACACCACCGACCGCTGCGGTCGCGCCCGTGGCGACGAAAAGAAAATCCCGGCGTGTCGGATGATCCGCAGTAGACGCTGTCACGATTCCAACCCTTTCTTCGTTGCAGCCGGTGGAACCGCCCCGCTCGACGTCTTGGATCTCGGCGTTGGAGATCACGTGACCGGGAGATCCTGCCGGCGCCCGCGTCCCCCGCGGCGGCAGAAAACGGCTCGCTCCACCGCCCCTGGGGAACAAGCCGTCCAGAATCGTTCTATTGGCACCCTTGCGATACGAGCGCAAGCCCGCTATCGGCCCTGCAGCACGCCATGCACCAATTCCCGCGCAGGAAGCGGACTTTCCGCCTCAGTCTTAAGACCAATTCGCATGCAGATCGCGCTCTATCAACCCGACATTCCGCAGAACACCGGAACGATCCTGCGGCTGTGCGCCTGCCTCGGGCTCGCGGCCCACATCATCGAGCCAGCCGGCTTTCCGGTGTCGGACCGGCAGTTCCGCCGCGCCGGCATGGACTATCTGGACCAGTTGAATTGGCGGCGTCACGATTCATGGCACGCGTTCGAGGCCTGGCGGGCGGCGGCGGGCCATCGCCTGCTGCTGCTGACGACCAAGGCCGCGACCTGCTATCTCGACTTCAGCTACGGCGCGGACGACATCCTGCTGCTCGGGCGCGAGAGCGCCGGCGTGCCGGAGGCCGTGGCGGAGGTCACCGATGCGCGGCTGCGGATTCCGCTGCAGCCCGGGCTGCGCTCGCTGAACGTGGCGATGGCGGCGGCGATGGCCGCCGGCGAGGCGCTGCGCCAGACCGGACAATTCGTCCAAATGCAATCTGCACAAGGAGCCGAAGGGTGAGCTACGCGGTGAAGGAAATCTTCATGACCCTGCAGGGCGAAGGCGCCCAGGCGGGGCGCGCCGCGGTGTTCTGCCGCTTCGCCGGCTGCAACCTGTGGAGCGGACGCGAGGCCGACCGCGCAACCGCGACGTGCCGGTTCTGTGACACCGATTTCGTCGGCACCGACGGCACGCTCGGGGGCCGCTATGACAGCGCCGATCTCGCCGAGGCGATTGCCGGGCAATGGACAGGCGGTGCCGCCGACCGCTATACGATCCTCACCGGCGGCGAGCCGCTGCTGCAGGTCGATGCCGACCTGATCACGGCGCTCCACGCCCGCGGCTTCGCGGTCGGGATCGAGACCAACGGCACGCTCATTCCGCCCGACGGCATCGACTGGATCTGCGTCAGCCCGAAAGCGGGCGCCGAGCTGAAGCTGCGGCAGGGCCATGAGCTGAAGCTGGTCTATCCGCAGGACGGCGCCGGGCCGGAGCGGTTCGAAGGCCTCGCCTTCGAGCGTTTCTCGCTGCAGCCGATGGACGGGCCCGACGCGGCCGCGAACACGGCGCGCGCGATTCAATACTGCCAGCATCATCCGCAATGGCGGCTCAGCCTGCAGACGCACAAGATGATCGGCATCAGATAGGGATTGTGACTGACACGATGTGGGAATTGACCAAGTCGTTCACCTTCGAGGCCGCGCATACGCTGCCGATTACGACGCTCGGCGAAGCCAGCCAGGAAATCCACGGCCATTCCTTCCGCGCCGAGGTGACGGTGCGCGGCGATGCGACCAATCCCGAGACCGGCATGGTGGTGGATTTCGGCGTGCTGACGCAGCGCTTGAGCGAGATCCAGGCCATGCTCGACCACAAGTTCCTGAACAAGATCGAGGCGATCGGGCTGCCGACGCTCGAGAACCTGTCGCGCTTCATCTATGAGCACGTCCGCTCCATCGGCCATGTCACCAAGGTCAGCGTCCACCGCGACAGCTGCCGCGAGACCTGCACCTATTTTGGCCCGCAGGGCTGATCGCTTATGGTAGTAGCCAGGTGTAGCGACATGAGCGGTCCCACCCTCCCCTCCAGGGGAGGGTGAAAGAAACGCGCCCCGGGGAAAACTGCCATGACCACTGCCGCCATCAAGGATCGCAAGGCCCGCACCCGCGCCTGGTTCGAGAGCCTGCGCGACCAGATCTGCGCGGCGTTCGAGCGGCTCGAGGACGAGGCGCCAGCCGCCCTCTATCCACGTCAGGCCAGCCGCTTCGTGCGCACGCCATGGGAGCGCACCGATCATGCCGGCGGCCCGGGCGGCGGCGGCGTCATGAGCATGATGCACGGCCGGCTGTTCGAGAAGGTCGGCGTGCACTGCTCCACCGTGCATGGCGAGTTCGCGCCCGAATTCCGCAGCCAGATCCCGGGCGCCGCCGAGGATCCGCGGTTCTGGGCCTCGGGCATCTCGCTGATCGCGCATCTGTGGTCGCCGCACGTGCCGGCGGTGCACATGAACACGCGCTTCGTCGTGACCACCAAGGCCTGGTTCGGCGGCGGCGCCGACCTGACGCCGGTGCTCGACCGCCGCCGCACTCAGGAAGACCCGGATACGCTCGCCTTCCACGCCGCGATGAAGAGCGCCTGCGATGCGCATGCGGCGGTCGCGTCGTACGACAAGTACAAGCGCTGGTGCGACGAGTACTTCTACCTTCCCCATCGCAAGGAGCCGCGCGGCATCGGCGGCATCTTCTACGACCATCACGATTCCGGCGACTGGGAGGCCGATCTCGCCTTCACCCAGGATGTTGGCCGCGCCTTCCTGAAGGTCTATCCGGAGCTGGTCCGCCGTAATTTCAGCGCGCCTTGGACCGACGCGGACCGCGAGGAGCAGTTGATCCGGCGCGGCCGCTATGTCGAATTCAACCTGCTTTATGACCGTGGCACCACATTTGGGCTGAAAACCGGCGGCAATGTCGACTCGATCCTGTCCTCGATGCCGCCCGAAGTGAAATGGCCCTGAAACCTTCAGCCCCGCCGCCGCGTACCCAGGAGATGACCGCTCCCCTGCCCCGCGCCATGCTGATCGACATGGACGACACCATCCTTTCGGCCTATGGCCGGCCCGAGATCGCGTGGAACATCGTCGCCACCGAATTCGCCGACGAGCTGGCGCCGCATACCTCGCAGGAGGTGGCGGCCGCGATCCTCTCCTCGGCGCGCAGCTTCTGGTCGATCGCCGGCGCCGAATGGCGGATGAAGCTGATCCAGGCCCGCCAGGAGGTGGTCAAGGGCGGCTTCGCGGCGTTGACCGCCGCAGGCCCGGCGCTGCCGACCGAGCTTGCGATCCGCATCGCCGACCGCTTCACCGCCTATCGCGACGAGCAGATGTTCATCTTTCCCGGCGCGCATGAGGCGATCGACGCATTCAAGGCGCGCGGCGTCCGGCTGGCGCTCGTGACCAACGGCGAGGCCGGCCAGCAGCGCGCCAAGATCGAGCGCTTCGCGCTGGCGCACCGCTTCGACCACATCCAGATCGAGGGCGAGCACGGCTTCGGCAAACCCGAGGAGCGCGCCTATTGGCACGCGATGGAGCGGCTCGGCGTCGGCCCCGAAGACACCTGGATGATCGGCGACAATCTCGAATGGGAGATCGTGGCGCCACAGCGGCTCGGCATCTATTCGATCTGGATCGACGTCCATGGCGACGGCCTGCCGGAAGGCACCGATGTCAAGCCCGACCGCATCATCCGCTCGCTGACCGAGCTCGTGCCGGCCTGAAGCCTGGTGATCGATGCCAGAGCGCCGGCCCGTCAGGACCGGCGCTCTGTCGTATCCGGATCAGGCCGGACGCTCGGCGACGTTGGGGCGCCATTTGATCAGGCGGCTCTCCACGAGGTCGAGCAGCGCGTCGATGCACAGCACGAAGATCGCCAGGATGAAGATGCCGGCGAACACGCCGACCGCATCGAAATTGCCTTCGGCCTGCGCGATCAGATGGCCGAGCCCGGCGGACGAGCCGAGATATTCGCCGATGATGGCGCCGACCACCGCAAAGCCGACCGAGGTGCGCAGCGACGACAGGATCCAGCTCGCAGCCGCCGGGAAGTAGACGTGACGCAGCAGCTCCGAGCGCCGGGCGCCGAGGATGCGGGCATTCGCCAGCACCACCGGGTTGACCTCGCGCACGCCCTGCAGCGCGTTGAAGAAAGTGACGAAGAACACCAGGGTCACGGCAAGCGCCACCTTCGACCACAGGCCAAGGCCGAGCCATAGCACGAAGATCGGCGCCAGCACCACGCGCGGCACGGCGTTGAGCGCCTTGATGAAGGGATCGAGGATGCGCGCCGCGGATTGGTTGAGGCCGAGCCAGACGCCGGCGGTGACGCCGAGTCCGGTGCCGATGATGTAGCCGAGGATCGTCTCGGTCAGCGTCGTCGAGACATGCGCGTAGAAGCTCTGCGCCGACAGCCAGGCAAACACCTGCTTGAGCACCGCCAGCGGCGCCGGGAAGAAGAACGGATCGATGACGCCGTAGGTGACGCCTACCTGCCAGCCGCCGACGATGACGATCAGCAGCGCGAGCTGGATGAGGCGTTCAGTCATGGCGGGCATAGCTTTTCTCCACTTCCCCGCGCAGCGAGGCCCAGATGTTGCGATAGAGATCGGTGAAGCGCGGATCGAGCTTGATCTCGGCCACGTCGCGCGGCCGCTCCAGGTCGACCGGGAAGCTGTCGATGACCCGCGAGCCCGGTCCCGAGGCCAGAACGACGACGCGATCCCCCAGCGCGATGGCCTCCTCGAGATCGTGGGTGATCATGACCACCGCGCGCTTCTCCTCCTGCCACAGCCGCAGCAGCTCGTTCTGCATCAGATGGCGGGTGTGGATGTCGAGCGCCGAGAACGGCTCGTCCATCAGGATGACCTTCGGCCCATGGATGAGCGCCTGAGCCATCTGCACGCGCTTGCGCTGGCCGCCGGAGAGCTGGTGCGGATAGCGGTGCTCGAAGCCCTTCAGCCCGACCTTGACGAGCCAGGCCATTGCGCGCTCATGGCGCTCACGGGCCGACACGCCGCGGAACAGCGGGCCGAGCTCGACATTCTCGATCGCGGTCTTCCACGGCAGCAAGGCATCCTGCTGGAACAGATAGCCGATGTTGCCCTGGACGCCGCGCACCGGCTGGCCATCGATGGCGATGCTGCCGGCGCTCGGCTTCAAGAGGCCCGCGATGGCGTTGAGGATGGTGCTCTTGCCGCAGCCGGTCGGACCGGCAATGGCGAGAAACTCGCCATCGGCGACCGTGAGGTTCACGTCCCTGACGGCGGTGTAGTTGCCGAAGGACATGGTGACCTGATTGATCTCCACCATGTTCCTGGCGCTGCGGGACTGGACCATCGGGTCCAGGTCCTTGACGACGGCGAGTGCCATTGTTTCCCTCCCGATCAGTTCGAGACGCTCTGCGCCTTCACGGCGAAGGCGTTGGTGTAGGTCTTGGCGAGGTCGATCGACGTCGCATCCACCTTGTCGTTGAAGCTCTTGAGGACGAGCAGCGGCGTCTGCACGTCGGTCTCGTCGAACTGACCATCCCTGGAGAAGATCGCCTTGGCCTTCTCGACCGCTTTCGTATAGGTCTCCTTCTCGCCGGAGATGAAATCGTTCGGCAGCACTGCGACGATCTCCTCGGCATTGTGCGTGGCGATCCAGCGCAGCGCCTTGACCGTGGCGTTGGTGATCTTCTGGACCGTGCCCGGGTTCTTGGCGATGTACTGCTGGGTCGCGTAGAGCACGGAGGTCGGATAGATGCCGCCATAGACCTGCTTGGCGCCCTCGTCGCTTCGCGCATCGATCAGAATCTTGCCGATCCCCTTCTGCTCGACATAGGTCGCGGCCGGATCGTAGTTCACCAGCAGATCGATCTTGCCCTGCTCCAGCGCGGCCACGGCAGCGGCCCCTGATCCGACGCCGATCAGATACACGCTCTCGGCGGGAATCTTGTTCTGCTTGAGATAATAGCGGACGAAGAAGTCCGAGGATGAGCCGGGGGCGGTGATGCCGATCTTGGCGCCCTTGATGGTCTCCGGCCTGGCCGGGTCGAACGTCGCAGCCTTGCCACCGGCCAGCACCAGACCGGAATTGCGCGACAGCAGCACGAAGCCGACGACCGACTTGTTCTGCGACTGCATCTGGATGGTGTGGTCGTAGAAGCCGACGGCGACATCGGTCGATCCGGCGACCAGCGCCTGCAGCGTCTTGGAGCCGCCGGAGGCGAAATTCTCCACGGTGATGTCGAGCCCTTCCTTCTGGAACAGGCCAAGGCCCACCGCGACCGGAAACGGCAGGTTGTTCAGATTGTACGAGCCGACGCTGATGCGCACGGGCTCGGCGGCGGCCGAGCCGCAGATTGCGACAGCCGCAGTGATGGCGAGCATGAGACGACGCATGTGACTTCCTCCCTTGTTATCGATGTCGATTGAGTCCGGACGGCGCGTGCGCTCAGGCGGCGTGTACCATCCGTGTCGCGGGCTTTGCGAACACGCAGCCTTCGAACAGCCTGCGGGCGGTCCGCAAAATCCCAGCCACGATCCGGCCATCGCGCTCCTGCAGCTTGACGTCGATATGGCCCATCGGGTGCTCGATGCCGATCACCGCAGGCGCGACCTGCAGCCCAGCGAGACGCGCGCTCACCGTGTCCGCCACGATCAGCGAGGTGGCGATGCCGACGGCGCCGGTGGTGGCAAGCGACGGGTGGCAATCGTGCGGCATGAAATAGCGGGCCGACACGTGGCCGCCATGCACCGCGGGGGCGAGCAGCACCGGCTTGGGAATGACACGGTCGCGAACGTCGCCGAGTCCCATGCGCCCGCCGGCCGCCACGCGCAGCCGCTCGAGCCGCTCCAGCAGCGCCGTGTTCGCACTCAACGCGGCGGCGCTCTCATAGCCGGTCACGCCGAGATCCTCCGCACGCACGATCATCATTGGCATCGCGCAGTCGATCAGCGTGACGTCGAGATCGTCGATCGTCTCATTGGCCTCGCCGGTCGGAAACATCTCGTCCATCCGGTTGGCCGCATCGAGAAAGGTGAGCGCAATCGGCGCCGCTCGCCCTGGGACGCCGTCGATCGACGCGTCGCCGAGATATGACACTTTGCCGTTGGGGGTCGGCACCTCGGCCTCGATCAACTGGCGCGTATTGACGTTGTGGATGCGGACCAGCGTCGCCGGACCTTTCGCCGGCACCAGCCCCGCCTCGATGGCAAAAGGTCCGACCGCGGCAAGCATGTTGCCGCAATTGGGCGAGGTATCGACCAGTTGCTGATCGATCCGCACCTGCGCGAACAGATAATCCACGTCGGCGCCGGGCACGCTGGCCGGCCCGACGATGGCGACCTTGCTCGTGACCGGATTGCCGCCGCCGATGCCGTCGATCTGCAGCGGATGACCGGAGCCCATGACCGAGAGCAGAATCTCATCTCGCCGGGCCGGATCGCTCGGCAGGTCCGACGCCAGGAAAAAGGGCCCCTTCGACGTTCCGCCTCGCATCAGGACGCACGGTATCGAGATCAGATCGTTCATGCCGGCCTCAGTTATGTCAATTTCGTATCAATCTGCCTTACTGTTGCGTATACTGAGCTGAGATCGATCTTTGAAATGCAAAGAATTGCGGTATTGATGCATGATTAACATCAATTGTGAGATCCTAGACCTCCGGGCCTTCCTGAGCGTCTCGGATCTGGAGAGCTTTCATCGGGCCGCCGAGGCCCTGAACCTCTCGCAGCCGGCATTGAGCCGGCGCATCCAGAAGCTGGAGGGTGCGATCGGCGCGCCGCTCCTGGAGCGCACGACGCGTCACGTCGCGCTGACGGCGCTCGGCGCCGAGCTGGTGCCGCTCGTGCGGCGTATGATCGAGGAGTTCGACGGCTCGCTGTTTGCTGTGCGCGACAGCGGCCTCAATCGCGGAGGCCTCGTCACCATCGCCTGCCTGCCGACCGCGGCGTTCTACTTCCTGCCGTCGGTCATCCGCGAGTTCAACGATCAATATCCCAACATCCGCTTTCGCATTCTCGACCTGCCTGCCACCGATGGGCTGCAGGCCGTCGAGCGTGGCGAGGTCGAGTTCGGCATCAACCTGATGGGAGCATCGGACCCCGAGCTGATCTTCGATCGTCTGGTCGAGGATCCCTTCGTGCTCGCCGCGCGCAAGGATCACCCGCTCGCCGCGATGGCGACGGTCGGCTGGGGCGATCTCGAGCCCTACCCTCTGATCACCGTCCACCGGTCCAGCGGCAACCGGACCCTGCTCGATGCCGCGCTCGCCAAATCAGCGATCAAGCTGCGCTGGTTCTATGAGGTGACGCATCTCTCCACGTCGCTTGGACTCGTCGAGGCCGGGCTTGGCATCTCGGTTCTTCCGAAGATGGCGACACCGCAGAGCGATCATCCCTTCCTCGTCACGCGCCCTATCCTCAATCCCGAGATCTCACGCACCATCGGCGTCGTGCGCCGCAGAACCGGCACGATGTCGCCTGCGGCGGAGCGTTTCCTGAAGATGCTGATCGGCCGCTGGGGGCGGACGTAGAGGCCGAGCAGCACAGCAGGTAGCCTGACGCCGAAGGGCTATCCCGCCGGCAGCAGGTGCCGCAGCGCCGACGCGATCATCACGCCGCCGCCGGTGATCACGGCGGCGTCGAGGATGGCGGCGTGGATGTGCACCGGCATGCGGGCGACGAAGGCCTTGGCGAGGAACGCGCCCGGCACCGCGACCGCGCCGATCAGGAGCGCGAAGGCCAGCACCTGCGCCGTGACCACGCCGGCCAAACCAAACACCGAGATCTTGATGACGCCCGTCGCCACCGAGATCATCGCGTCGGTGGCGATGACCGCGGCGCCTTCCAGGCCCGCCGCCATCAGCAGCGACAGCAGGATCACGCCGGAGCCGGAGGTGCCGCCGACCAGCACGCCATAACCGACTGCTCCGGCGGCAAGCCCGCCATTGCCGATCCTGACCTCGCGCTTGCGCAGGATCCGCCGCAGCGGGACGCTCATGATCAGCATGGTGCCGATCACGAACGCCGCGCCGGCATTGGTCAGTCGCGTGTAGCCGTAGGCGCCGAGCGCCGTCGTGAGCGCGGCTGCCGCGATGACGATCACGGCGCGCGTACGGTCGGCGTGGCTGATGTAGGCGACGACGCGGCTGAGGTTGGTGAGGATCGCCGAGATCGCGATGATCGGCACGACGGGTTCGGCGCCGACCATCGGCACCAGCACGAGCGGCATGAGAGCGCCGGTGCCGTAGCCGGCAAGACCACCGATGATGGAAGCAAAGAGAGCGACGGAAGCGACGAGCAGGAGTTGCAGGAGCGAGATGTCGGCAAAGCCTGCCAGAAAATTCATGAACGTCCGTCGCGGTTGACACGCGCCGCCGCCTGATCGGCGATCGCGTTCAGCGATGCCTCGTCGAGCGGAAAGTCCGCAGCTAACCAGGCATCCTCTGCGAGGGTGAGCACATGACCGAGAAGCGGTCCCTCCGCAACCCCGCGCGCGATGAAATCGGCCGCCTTCAACGGCAATTTCGGCGGCGTGAAGCGCTGCGGCAACAGCGCACGCTCGCGCCAGCGCCGGTCGTCGCGATCGCGCGCCCGCGCCCAGCCGAGCATCAGACGGTCGCGATAGACGGTCTCGCCGAGACGATACAGCAGACGCCGGACTCGCGCCTCGTCGGCGGAAGCGAACCGCCACCAGCGATGGCCCATGCCGTCCAGCGCCTTGGTCTCGGCATTGGAGAGCTTCAGTCTGACGCCGAGACGGCGCGCATCCTCGGTCACGGCGACCGCGAGCGCCGCGAGACGGCGGACCGCGCTCGGCGAAAGCTCCAGCTCGCGCTCGATGCCGGTCATCGCGGCGAACGGACCGAGATAGGCGACGCCGCCGAGGATCGCCGTCAGCAACCCGCCATCCGCCATCGCCGTGACCGCGCCGACCGCGCCGTCGGTGACGAGCAGTTTCAGCATCTCCATGCGCACCCGCTCGGCGGACAATGCGGCGAGGCCGGCGCGGCCGGCGATGCAGGCCAGATAGCCCTCGCGGTCGGGGACGCCGTGGCCGAATGCCGAATGGATGCGGAAGAAGCGCAGGATGCGCAGATAATCCTCGGCGATGCGCTGGGCGGGATCGCCGATGAAGCGCACGCGGCGTTGGGCGATGTCGGCGAGACCACCGACGTGATCATGCACCACGCCGTCCGGCCCGACGGACAGCGCATTGATGGTGAAGTCGCGCCGGTGCGCGTCGCCGACCCAGTCACGGCCGAACTCGACCTTGGCCTTGCGGCCGAAGGTCTCGGTGTCCTCGCGCAGGGTCGTGACCTCGAATGGATGCCCCTCGAGCACGAGGGTCACGGTGCCATGGTCGATGCCGGTCGGCACGCTCTTGATCGACGCCGCCTTGGCGCGCCGGAGCACCTCCGCCGGCAGCGCCGTGGTCGCGATGTCGATGTCGCCGATGGCGATGCCGAGCAGCGCATTGCGCACGGCGCCGCCGACCACCCGCGCCTCCTCGCCGTCGCAATTGAGCAGCGCGAGCACGCGCGCGGCGGGACCGGACGAGAGCCAGGGCGCATGCAGCACCCGCGCGCCGATCATTTCTCGACCCCTGGAACGAGCCTGCCGTTCTCGACATGAGCGGGGATATAGGTCGAACGCGGCGGCGCGCCGGAGAACTCGGCGAGCAGGACCAGACTTGCAATCACCAACACCAGCGCCGCCACCGTCAATTTTGTGATCAGATGAAAGGGCCAGTTGACAGGCACCAACAGCCCCGATTTGGTCGCGAGCAAGAACAACACATAAACCGCAAAAGGAATGAGGAAAATTCCGATTTCCGTCAACACGCCACGGATCATGGCTGACAGACCCGCTCGTACAAGACCCGAAGGATGCCCGCTGTAGCGCCCCATATGTAGCGCTCGGCGAACGGCATCGCGTAATACAAGCGCTCCATGCCGCGAAACTCCTTGGAATGCAGCTGATGATTGGCGGGGTCCATCAGGAAGGCCAGCGGCACCTCGAAGGCGTCGTCGACCTCGCCCTCGTTGATCTTGAGCGTGAATCCGGGCCGCACCCGCGCCACCGTGGGCAGGATGCGGAAGCCGAAGGCGGTGCCGTAGACGTCGAGATAGCCGATCGGGTCGACGAAGCTGCGGTCGAGCCCGACCTCCTCTTCGGCCTCGCGCAGGGCGGCATCGAGCGGCGAGGCATCGGTGACGTCGATCTTGCCGCCGGGAAAGGCGATCTGCCCGGCATGGCTCGAGAGGTTCGGCGAGCGCTGGGTCAAAAGGACCGTCGGTTCGGGATGGTCGACCACCGGGATCAGCACCGCCGCGGGACGGATGGGCTGCTCGCGGGAGATGATCTCGAGCATGCGGTCGGTGCCGGAATCTCCGCTGGCCGGAATGACATCCGGATCGAGCAGGGCCTGCGGAACGTCGAAGCGCAACCGCGCGCGGCCCCGCGCGAAGAAATCGGCTGAACTGAGCCCAGCGGTCCCGTTCCTCACCATGGGCTGGTTCAAAGCGCCGCCCTCACCTGTTCTGCATCGGCCATGGGGAAGAACGCGCCGCCCGACCCCACGCCGAACATGACACGCCCATCGATCATCCGCTCCTCACCCATGTCAACAAGCTCGTAGTACAGCGCCCGCGTCACCTTGGCCCAGAGATCGGCTCGCACATGCAGATAGGGCGTCAGGCCGCCGCTCTCGCCAGGCTCGAAGCGCAGCCGGTGCTCGGCATCGCACGCGACCCAGTCGTCGACATTGGTGCGGAAATGCAGCAGCGGTCCGCGCGCATCGCTCTCCGTCCGCATTTCTACGGCCGTGAAGGGGGCATCATCGACGCGGATGCCGACCTTCTCCACCGGCGTGACCAGGAAATAGCGATCACCCTCGCGCTTGAGGATCGTCGAGAACAGCCGGACCAGCGCAGGCCGCCCGATTGGCGTGCCCATGTAGTACCAGCTACCATCACCGGCGATTCGCATGTCGAGATCGCCGCAGAATGGCGGATTCCACAAATGCACCGGCGGCAGTCCCTTTGCGGATGTGCCAGCCTGCGTTGCCGCCGACGTCAGCCGATCGAGTCCGTTGTCGGTGGTCTGCCCTTGCTTCGCCATGGTTTGCCTTGAGTTTGCGTCCACCTTGGCACGATTGGTGCAAGATTCCATCGCCGTCGTCTGTGCAAAAGTTCCTGGCGGCCCTGCAGGTCATGTAAGGTCGCCATAACGTGATGCCGTCAATACCCCGTAATGCCGATAATATGGGGATAGTTTAACTCAACGAATACAGCGCCTTCGCATAGGTTGGCATCCGTGTCCCGGCAAACTGGAGCGGAACGTCCGTCCGAAAGTTCAAGATGCGGGGCAGAAGGAGCGATGGGAATGGCTGAGAGTGCCGAGAAGCTCGAGGATGCGATCGTCCGGTCGGCCGAACAGGTCTCCGGCCAGATCCGAGCGGCAAAGGATGCGATCTCCAGCGTCATCTTCGGCCAGGACCGCGTGGTGGAAAACACGCTGGTGACCATCCTGTCCGGTGGCCACGCGCTGCTGATCGGCGTCCCCGGCCTCGCCAAGACCAAGCTGGTCGAGACCTTGGGCGTGACGCTCGGCCTCGATGCCAAGCGCATCCAGTTCACGCCGGACCTGATGCCGTCGGACATTCTCGGCGCCGAGGTGCTCGACGAGAGCGCCGGCGGCAAGCGCTCGTTCCGCTTCATCGCCGGCCCGGTGTTCGCGCAACTGCTGATGGCGGATGAGATCAACCGCGCCAGCCCGCGCACGCAGTCGGCATTGCTGCAAGCCATGCAGGAGCAGCACATCACGGTTGCAGGCGCCCGTCATGACCTACCGAAGCCCTTCCATGTGCTCGCGACCCAGAATCCGCTGGAGCAGGAAGGAACCTATCCGCTTCCCGAAGCCCAGCTCGACCGGTTCCTGATGGAGATCGACGTCGACTATCCGGATCGCGACGCCGAGCGCCGCATCCTGTTCGAGACCACCGGTGCCGAAGAGAGCGGCGCCAAGGCCGCGATGACCGCAGACGCGCTGATCGCTGCGCAGCGGCTGGTGCGCCGGCTGCCGGTCGGCGATTCCGTGGTCGAGGCGATCCTGTCGCTGGTGCGGTCCGCCCGCCCCGGCCCGGAGGCCGGCGACGCCGGCAAGCTGATCGCCTGGGGCCCGGGTCCGCGCGCCAGTCAATCATTGATGCTCGCGGTGCGCGCCCGCGCCTTGCTCGACGGCCGCCTCGCTCCCTCGATCGACGACGTGCTCGATCTCGCCGAGCCCGTGCTCAAGCACCGCATGGCGCTCACCTTCCCGGCCCGCGCCGAGGGACGCACCATTCCGGACGTGATCCGGCAACTGAAGAGCCGGATTGGCTGATGGCCGCAGCGACAGGGCACGCCGACAAGGAGATTCTCGCAATCCGGCGTGCCGATGGCGAAAGCCGGACGTTGGCATCGTCGCTGCCGCGGCTGGTACTGGAAGCGCGCCAGATCGCCGCCAACGTGATCCATGGTCTGCATGGCCGTCGCCGCGCCGGCTCCGGCGAAAGCTTCTGGCAGTACCGCCGCTTCGTCTCCGGTGAGCCGTCGCAGCGCGTCGACTGGCGCCGCTCCGCGCGCGACGATCATCTCTACGTCCGTGAGCAGGAATGGGAGGCCGCGCACACCGTGTGGATCTGGCCGGACCGCTCGCCGTCGATGGCGTTCGCGTCGAAGGGCGCCCGCGACAGCAAGCTCGAGCGCGCCCTGATCGTGACCTTCGCCCTGGCCGAGTTGCTGGTGGCCGGCGGCGAACGCGTCGGCATTCCCGGCCTGATCAATCCGACCGGGAGCCGCAACGTGATCGACCGCATCGCGCAGGCGATGCTGCATGATGAGACGATCAGGCCGAGCCTGCCGCCCTCCTTCGTGCCGTCCGCGCTCGCCGAGATCGTCGTGCTGTCGGATTTCTGGTCACCGATCTCCGAGATCAGCACCATGCTCGCCGGCCTGTCCGCGTCGGGTGCGCACGGCACGATGGTCCAGGTGGTCGATCCCGCCGAGGAGACCTTCCCCTATTCCGGCCGCGTCGAGTTCGTCGAGCCGGAGGGCGGCGAGGTCATCACGGCCGGCCGCGCCGAGAGCTGGGCGCAGGACTACGTCGCCCGCGTGGCGCTGCACCGCGACCAGATCCGCGCCGAGACCGGCAAGCTCGACTGGCTGTTCACAACCCACACCACCAGCCGCTCGGCCGCCGAGCTGCTGCTGTTCCTGCATGCCGGTATGACCACGGCCAAAGGTAGCGCGCGCGGCGGCGTCAAAGTGGGCGCTGGCCCCGGAGGGCTCGGCGCATGATGGGCCTGCCGCTGTCGTTCGCCGAACCCTTGCTGCTGACCGGGCTCATCAGCCTGCCGGTGCTGTGGTGGCTGCTGCGGGTGATGCCGCCGCGGCCGCGCCGCATCGAGTTTCCGCCGACCCGGCTGTTGTTCGACATCACGCCCAAGGAAGAGACGCCGTCGCGCTCGCCCTGGTGGCTGACCCTGCTGCGGCTGATCGCGGCGGCGCTGGTGATCTTCGCCGCGGCCGGTCCGATCTGGAATCCGCGCACCGAGGCCGTCGGCAGCAAGGCGCCGCTTGTGCTTTTGCTCGACGACAGCTGGAGCGCGGCGGCGAGCTGGGACACGCGTATCAGGGCCGCCGACGAGATCATCGCCAATGCCGATGCCGACCGCCGCGGCGTCGCGCTGATGCCGCTGTCGGA
Source organism: Bradyrhizobium sp. SZCCHNR1051 (assembly GCF_032489615.1). Lineage (NCBI taxonomy): Bacteria > Pseudomonadati > Pseudomonadota > Alphaproteobacteria > Hyphomicrobiales > Nitrobacteraceae > Bradyrhizobium > Bradyrhizobium sp. SZCCHNR1051. The sequence continues at coordinate 166,037 of NZ_JAUEYJ010000011.1, forward strand.
GCCCGCACGCGACCTCACCTTGATGCCAGCCGGCGCGGCGCGCGTCGCGCTGCGCCAGATCGCGCCCAAGGCCTACACGACCGAGCGCGCCGATGCGCTGCCGCAGCTCGATCGCTTCCTGAAAGCGACGGGCGATGCCGAGATCATGTGGTTCTCCGACGGCGTCGATCCCGGCCGCGGCAGCGAGTTTGTCACCGGCCTTGCCAAGACCATCGGCGATCGCAGCCTGACGGTGTTCGAAGGCGGCACCCTGTCGCCGCTGGCGCTTGCGGGCGCCGAGAACGCCGCGGCCAAGATGACCGTGAAGGTGCTGCGCGCCGATCTCTCGGTTCCGGGCGGCATTGTGCGCGCGCTCGACGCCAAGGGCTCGCCGCTCGGCGAAGCGCAGTTCGGCTTCGCCGCCGGTGCGCACGACGCCGAGGCGAGCTTCGATCTTCCGGTCGAGCTGCGCAATGACATCACCCGGCTCGAGATCGCCGGCGAGCGCTCCGCAGGCGCCGTGCAACTGCTCGACAAGCGCTGGCGGCGGCGTGCGGTCGGCATCGTCTCCGGCGCCACCAGCGACACCGCGCAACCGCTGCTCGCGCCGACCTTCTATCTGACGCGCGCGCTGGCGCCGTTCGCCGATCTCCGCCTCGGTGATCGCGGCGCTCCGCAGCAGGTCATCACGCAGTTCCTCGACCAGAAGGTGCCGATGATCGTGATGGCCGACGTCGGCACGCTGTCGCCGGAGCTGCGCGACCGTCTCAACGGCTGGATCGAGAATGGCGGCGTGCTGGTGCGCTTCGCCGGCCCGCGCCTGGCGCAGGGCGACGACGATCTCGTGCCGGTCAAGCTGCGCCGCGGCGGCCGCACCCTGGGCGGCAGCCTGACCTGGGAGAAGCCGCAACACCTGGCCGCGTTCGCCGCCGACGGCCCGTTCGCCGGCATCACCGTCCCGAAGGACGTGACGGTCAATCGCCAGGTCCTCGCCGAGCCCGACGCCGTGCTGGCGACCAAGAGCTGGGCCTCGCTGGAGGACGGCACGCCGCTCGTCACCGGCGAGCATCGCGGCAAGGGCCTGATCGCGCTGTTCCACGTCAGCGCCGACATGCGCTGGTCCGATCTGCCGATGTCCGGCGCCATGGTGGAGATGCTCCGCCGCATCGTCGACATGTCCGGCTACACCTCGACGCCGGGCCCTGGTCCCGCGGGTGAGACCGCCAAGGCCACGCTGGCGCCGCTGCACATCCTCGACGGCTTCGGCGCCTTCGGACCGCCGCCTTCGACCGCCAAGCCGCTGCCGGCGGATTTCAACGACCGGGCTTCGCTGGATCATCCACCCGGATTCTATGGCCCAGCCGAGGGACCCACCGCAGTGAACACGCTCAGCCCCGCCGATCGCATTCTGCAGCTCGACACGTCGACGCTGCGCGCCAAGCGTGCCAGCTACACCACCGCCGAGCCGCGCGATCTCCGGGGCATCCTGCTGTCGACCGCACTGCTGCTGTTCCTGATCGACGCGGTCATCGTCGCCCTGCTCGGCGGCGTGCTGGCCTCGCTCGCGCGGTGGCGGCGTGCAGCGCCCGCGTCCATCGCGCTTGCGGTGCTTGCAACCGGCGCCCTGCTCGCGGTCGCGATGCCGACGGCCGCGCGCGCCGACGCCGCCAGCGACGATTTCGCCATGCGCGCGGTGTCGCAGACGCGGCTTGCCTATGTCGTGACCGGCAATGCCGACGTCGATTCCATCGTCAAGGCCGGCCTGACCGGACTGACCTTGTTCCTGGCGCAGCGCACGGCGCTCGAAGCCGGCGACCCCGTCGGCATCGATCCTGCGCATGACGAGCTCGCCTTCTTCCCGCTGATCTACTGGCCGATCGTGCCGGGCACGCCGAAGCCGCCGCAGGACGCGATCAACAAGATCGACGCCTACATGAAGCAGGGCGGCACGGTCATCTTCGACACCCGGGATGCGGTCGAGGCGCCGCCCGGCGACAACGGCGCGCAGCAGACCCCGGGCATGCAGTCGCTGCGCGAGATTCTGTCGTCGCTCGACGTCCCCGAGCTCGAGCCGGTGCCGCGCGAGCACGTGCTGACCAAGACGTTCTACCTGCTGCGCGACTTCCCCGGTCGCTTCACCGCAGGCCAGACCTGGGTCGAGGCGCTGCCGAAAGACGAGGACGAGGACAGCGCCTCGCGTCCGGCGCGCGGCGGCGACGGCGTCTCACCGATCATCATCACCTCCAACGACCTCGCCGGCGCCTGGGCCATCCGCCCCGACGGCCAGGCCATGCTGCCGATGGTTCCCGGCGAGCCGCGACAGCGCGAATTCGCCTTCCGCGCCGGCGTCAACATCGTGATGTACACGCTGACCGGCAACTACAAGGCCGACCAGGTGCACGCGCCGGCGCTGATCGAACGGCTTGGGCAGTGATGACAATAGCCACGCGCAGCCGCGCCAAAACCTCCGTCGTCACGCCCGGCCTTGAGCCGGGCATCCACGCCCCTGTTTTCCGAGGGAATGACGTGGATGGCCGGGACAAGCCCGGCCATGACGAAGCCAGCGAGTTTGCCTCATGAATTACGGCATCGCGTTCACGCCTCTGGTCCCGACAGTCGTGCTGTGGCTCGCGATCGGCGCGATCGTCGTCATCGCCGCGCTCCTGTTGCTCGGCCGCTCGCGCTCGGCCTGGATCCGCGTCACCGCGCTCGCCTTGATCGCGCTCGCGCTGGCCAATCCGCAGTTCACGCGCGAGGACCGCGAGCCGCTAAGCTCGGTCGCCGCCGTCGTGGTCGACAAGAGCCCGAGCCAGAATTTCGGTGACCGCAACAAGCAGACCCAAGCGGCCCAGGAGTCGCTGGTCGACAGCTTGAAGAAGATCAAGGGCCTCGAGGTCCGCGTGGTCGATGCCGGTCAGGCCGATGGCGAGACCGACGGCACGCATCTGTTCAGCGCGCTGACCTCGGCGCTGTCGGACGTCCCGGTCGATCGGGTCGCGGGCGCCTTCCTGATCACGGATGGACGCGTCCACGACATTCCCGGCAACGTTGCCGCGCTCGGCTTCCAGGCTCCGCTGCAGGCCCTGATCACGGGCCAGAAGGCCGAGCGCGACCGCCGCGTCGCGATCACCGCCGCCCCTCGCTTCGGCATCGTCGGCCAGCCGCAGACGATCAGCTTCCGGCTCGACGACCAGGGCGTCAGCGGCGCCAGCGCCAAGGTCGTGATCCGGCGCGACGGCGAGGTCATCAGCGAACGCACCTTGACCAGCGGCCAGGCCGCCAATGTCGACGTCGACATCAAGCACGAAGGCCAGAACATCGTCGAGATCGAGGCCTCGCCGCTCGACAACGAGCTGACCCTCGTCAACAACCGCGCCGTGGTCTCGATCGACGGCGTGCGCGACAAGCTGCGCGTGCTGCTGGTGTCGGGCGAGCCGCATTCCGGCGAGCGCACCTGGCGCAACCTGCTGAAGTCGGACGCCAGCATCGATCTCGTCCACTTCACCATCCTGCGGCCGCCGGAGAAGCAGGACGGCACCCCGATCAACGAATTGTCGCTGATCGCGTTTCCGACCCGCGAGCTGTTCCAGCAGAAGATCAACGAATTCCAATTGATCATCTTCGACCGCTACGCCCGGCAGGGCGTGTTGCCGATCGCCTATTTCGACAACATCGCGCGCTACGTGCGCAATGGCGGCGCGGTGCTGGTCTCGGCCGGGCCGGACTACGCCTCCAACACCAGCATCTGGCGCACACCGCTCGATTCGGTGCTGCCCGCCGAGCCGGTCGGCGTCACCGAGAAGCCCTTCTATGCGCATCTATCTGACGCCGGCAAACGCCATCCGGTTACGCGCGGCCTCGAGGGCTCGGGCTCCGAGCCGCCGCGCTGGAGCCGCTTCTTCCGCACGGTCGAGACGCGCAATGCGGTCAGTCCGCCGGTCATGACCGGCGCCGACGGCAAGCCGCTCCTGCTGCTGTCGCGCTTCGGCGCCGGCCGCGTCGCTCTGCTGCTGTCCGACCACATCTGGCTGTGGGCACGCGGCTACGAAGGCGGCGGACCGCATCTCGATCTGCTCAGGCGGATGTCGCACTGGCTGATGCAGCAGCCTGATCTCGACGAGGAAGCGCTGCGGCTGCAGATTCAAGGCAAGGATCTCGCCGTCATCCGCCAGACGATGGGCGACACCGTCCCGCCGGTGACCGTGACCTCGCCGTCCGGCACCACGCGCGAGCTCACTCTGAGCCAGGGCGATCCCGGCGAATGGCGCGCGACCCTGCCCGCCAACGAGCTCGGCCTGTGGCAGGCGACCGACGGCACGCTGAAGGCGCTGATCAATGTCGGCCCGACCAATCCGAAGGAATTCTCCGAGGTCACCTCGACCACCGAAACCCTGAAGCCGCTGGCACAGGCGACCGGCGGCGACGCCCGCCGCATCGCCGACGGATCCGGCATCGACTTGCCGCGCATCGTCCCGGTGAGGTCATCGACCTTGTTCAGCGGCGACGGCTGGATGGGCGTGCGGATGCGCGACGCCAGCGTGGTCAAGGGCGTCGGCGTGCTGCCGATGTTCGCCGGCGTGATCGGCCTGCTGCTGCTGCTCGGCGCACTCGCCGCAACCTGGGTGCGCGAGGGTCGTTAGCCTCGAAGGATACGAGCCCGCGCGACGTGGCGCGAAGGGCACAGCGACGGGGATTTCATCCGCCGTCGCAGTACACTGATTGACAGCTGTGAAGCCCCCCTGCGATGTTACATTGTAACAAAGGCTGAGCCTCTCAGCCGAACGGGGTGGCCTATTCACATGAGCCAGATCACATGAGCCAGAGCTGGCGATGAGCTGGTTTCGCGCGAACATCAAAGATGTCTCGCGGCTCGCGCTGTTGGCGCTGGTGCTGCAATTCGCGCTCGCGTTCGGCCATGTTCATTGGCTCTCCACGCAGAGCCTGGACGGCAGTCGTATCACGACCGCACAGGCCCCTACCGGCTCCTCTCCCGCAAGCCAGGACCCCGACCAGCAGCCCTCTGCTGATGGCTGCGCCATCTGCGCCGTCATGGCGATGGCGCAATCGATCCTGCTGTCACCGACGCCCGTTCTGACGCCTCCTGAAGCGGTCGCATTTCGTCTGCCCGATGCGATCACCGCCACTGTCGCGGCTGTCGTCGTCGACACCGCCTTCCAGCCGCGCGCTCCTCCCATCGCCTGATCCGAACCGCTCGAAACGCCGCCACGGTTGCGCTCACGCGCACGGCGGCAGCGTGCAGGAATGGGTCCGTCGCAAGCCGACGGCAGGTGCATCCCGCCAGCAACGAAAGACGTGGGACGCCTGATCAGGATCAGGAATTGAAGGATGTTGTCGAGAGCCTTGATGTCGGGCTGCAGCGCCGCAGCCATGTTGTGCGTTTTGGGTGCGCCCGCGCGCGCTGACGATCCGAAGCCGGCGGCCGAGTTGCCCGAGGTCAACGTGACAGCGCCAAGCCCGATACGGGCACGGAAGCCGGTGGTGCCGCGGCCCAATCCTACCGCGCGCGTCGCGCGCGGGCCCCGTGCGCCGACGCCAGCGCGAGAAGCACAATCAGCGCCACCGCCGCCGCAACAGGGCGTGCTGCCTGTCGTCACCGACCAGTTCGCAACCGTCACCGTGGTGCCGAACGAGGAGCTTCGCCGCTCCGGCGCCGCCACGCTCGGCGACCTTCTCAATTCGAAACCCGGCATTACCGGATCGAGCTTCGCGCCGGGCGCCTCGAGCCGGCCGATCATCCGCGGCCTCGACGTCAACCGCGTCGGTATCGTCGAGAACGGCATCGGCGGCGGCGGTGCGTCCGACCTCGGCGAAGATCATTTCGTGCCGATCGATCCGCTCACCAGCGACCAGATCGAGGTCGTCCGCGGCCCCGCGGCGCTGCGCTACGGCTCCACCTCGATCGGCGGCGTCGTCAGCGCCACCAACAACCGCATTCCGCAGGCCCTGCCGACCTGTTCGACCGCGCCGTTCCAGACCTATGGCCTGCCGGCGAGCGCGCCGGCCGCGGGCAGCGCGCCTTGCGTCACCGCGGAAACGCGCACCTCGTTCAGCTCGGTCGACCGCGGCGTCGAGGGCGGCGTGCTGCTCGATGCTGGCGGCGGCAACTTCGCACTTCATGCCGATGCCTACGGCCGCAAGACCGGCGACTATTCGATTCCGGGCTACCCCTATCTGTTCGACCAGACCCGCCCGGTGAACGGCCGGCAGCCGAACTCCGCCGTGCAGAACGATGGCGCCTCGATCGGCGGCAGCTACTTCTTCACCGGCGGCTTCATCGGCGCGGCGATCCAGCAGACCGATGCGCTCTACCACATCCCCGGCATCGACGGCGCCGACAGCCGGACCCGGATCGACGCACACCAGACCAAGATCACCGCCAAGGGCGAGTATCGCCCGGACTCCGCGGCGATCGATGCGATCCGATTCTGGGCCGGCGCGACAGACTATCGGCACAATGAGCTCGGCCTTGCAGCCGTCACCGACCCGACCACCGATGGCGTGCGCCAGACCTTCACCAATCGCGAGCAGGAAGCGCGCGTCGAGATGCAGATGATGCCCGTCAATCTGCGCTTCGCCACGCTGACGACCGCCTATGGCGTGCAGGCCGGGCACCAGGAGCTGAATGCGCCGAGCCCCGACAACCCCGGCTCGGTGTTCAACGGCCTGTTCGGCCCCAACACCAACAATCGCGTCGCCGGCTATGTCTTCAATGAGTTCGCCTTCTCGCCCTCGACCAAGGCGCAGGTCGCCGGCCGGATCGAGCACGTCGCGCTGAACGGCTCCACACCGAACTTTCCGGTCGACTATCTGCCGGACGGCACGCCGCAAGCCAACATCGCCCGCAATCCGTCGTACACGCCGAAGAGCGCGAGCGTCGGCCTGTTGCAGAACCTGCCGGGCGATCTGGTGGCGAGCGTGACCGCGCAATATGTCGAGCGCGCGCCGAAGCCAGCCGAGCTGTTCTCGCGCGGCGGCCATGATGCGACCGCAACCTTCGACATCGGCAATCCGAACCTGACCATCGAGACGGCCAAAACCGTCGAGGCCGGGCTGCGCAAGGCGACCGGCCCGTTCCGCTTCGAGGCCACGGCCTACTACACGCAGTTCAGCAACTTCATTTATCGCCGGCTGACCGGCGTGATGTGCGACGACGATTTCGCGTCCTGCGGCACCACGGGCACCGCGCTGAACCAAGCGGTCTATTCGCAGCGCAACGCGCTGTTCCGCGGCTTCGAGTTCCAGAGCCAGTACGATGTCGCCCAGCTCGGCACCGGCATCTGGGGCATCGAGAACCAGTTCGACGTCGTGCGAGCCACCTTCCCGGGTGGCGTCAACGTGCCGCGGATCCCGCCGATGCGCGTCGGCGGCGGCCTGTTCTGGCGCGATGCCAACTGGCTGACCCGCATCAATCTGCTGCACGCTTTCGCGCAGAACGACATCGCGCCGATCGCGGAGACTCCGACGCCCGGCTACAACCTGCTCAAGGCAGAGGTCAGCTACCGGACCAAGCTCAACCCGAACATGTTCGGCGCGCGCGAGATGCTGGTCGGCCTCGTCGGCAACAATCTGCTCAACGAGAAGATCCGCAACTCGGTCTCCTACACCAAGGACGAGGTGCTGCTGCCCGGCATCGGCGTGCGGATCTTTGCCAATCTCAAGTTCTGATTGCGAATTCGGTCGGGGCGCGGAGGAAAGCAATCTGAGCCCCCTTCGTCATTGCGAGGAGCGAAGCGACGAAGCAATCCAGACTTCTCTTGGGGCTCTGGATTGCTTCGCTTCGCCGCTTCGCTCGCAATGACGACCTACCTAGCGTAGTCCCAGTCAGGACGGATCGCGCCCTCGACGTCCTCGAACGCGCCGTCGACGAGCTCGTTCACCAGCAGCCGGTTGTAGTCGACCGGGCCCGGCATGATCGCCCGGCCTTTCGGCACCGGCTTGAACCCGACACGGCTGTAGTAGGCGGCGTCGCCGACCAGCAGGATCAAGCGATGGCCCTGCGCCCGCGCGTCCGCGATCGAGCGCTCCATCAGCATGCGGCCGATGCCGTGCTTGCGGAACGGCGGCTCGACCGTCAGCGGCCCGAGCATCAGCGCCTTGGTGTCGCCGACGCAGATCGGGAGCTGCCGCACCGAGCCGACCAGCAAAGTGCCGATATGGGCGGTGAACGACAGCGCGAGCAGATGATCGACATGCTCGCGCAGTCGATAGGCACTCAGCACGAAGCGGCCGGGGCCGAAGGTGCGCTCATGCAGCCGCTCGATCGCCTGCGCGTCGCCCGGCTTCTCGGCGGAGATCGTAATGGACAGGTCACTCATGTGGGGTGGCGAGATAGCATTCTGGAGCGGCGCGGTCCATGGCAGGCCGTCCACGTGTTGACAGCATTCGCCCGCCCCGGGGTCGCCAATGCCAATTTTCTGAGCATTCGCGTGGCGTGACCGAAGATTGTGCTAAGATGTCAAGTTTCCGGAGCCGCCCTCGCTTAACCTGCCTCAGGTCATGAGCGTTGTGGTCGCCGTCGCGGCCGCTGGGACCGCTCTGACGCAGCACGAGCGGCAGGTCGAAGATGACGGGTGCGTTCCGGTCGCGCCATCGCGGCGAAACTCATGTGTTCGATGATCTCAAGACGCTGTTGGCCTGCGCCTCGCCGCGCCGGTCCGGCGATGAGCTGGCTGGCCTCGCAGCCGACAGCGCCGCGCGACGGGTGGCGGCGCGGATGGCGCTCGCCGACGTGCCGCTGCGGCGTTTCCTCGACGAGCCGCTAATTCCCTATGAGAGCGACGAGGTCACGCGCCTCATCCTCGACAGCCACGATGCCGCCGCATTCGCGCCCGTCGCGTCGCTGACCGTCGGCGAGTTGCGCGAATGGCTGATGTCCTGGGAGGCGGACGCTGACCGGCTGGCCGCCCTCGCGCCGGGCCTGACGCCGGAGATGGTGGCCGCGGTCTCCAAGCTCTGCGGCAATGGCGATCTCGTCGCTGTCGCCGCCAAATGCCGGGTCGTGACCCGCTTCCGCTCCACGATCGGCCTGGAGGGGCGGCTGTCGTCGCGGCTGCAGCCGAACGATCCGACCGACGATCCCCGGGCGATCGCCGCAGGCACGCTCGATGGCCTGCTGTTCGGCATGGGCGATGCGGTGATCGGCATCAATCCCGCGACCGACAATGTCGAGGCCTGCATCCGCCTGCTCACGATGCTCGATGATCTCAGGCTCAAATTCGAGGTGCCGACGCAGTCCTGCGTGCTGAGCCACGTCACGACCTCGATCCAGGCGATCGAGAAAGGCGCGCCGCTCGATCTCGTCTTCCAGTCGATCGCCGGCACCGAGGCTGCCAATGCCGGCTTCGGCGTGACCCTGGCGCTGCTGGCCGAGGCGCAGGACGCGGCCTTGTCGCTGAAGCGCGGCACGATCGGCAACAACGTCATGTATTTCGAGACCGGCCAGGGCGCGGCGCTGTCGGCCGACGCTCATCACGGCCTCGATCAGCAGACGGTCGAGGCCCGCGCCTACGCGGTGGCGCGCGCCTTCTCGCCGCTGCTGGTCAACACCGTGGTCGGCTTCATCGGTCCCGAATACCTCTACGACGCGAAGGAGATCATCCGCGCCGGGCTGGAGGATCATTTCTGCGCCAAGCTGCTCGGCGTGCCCATGGGCTGCGATGTCTGCTACACCAACCATGCCGAGGCCGATCAGGACGACATGGACGATCTGGCGCTGCTGCTGGCAGTGGCCAACGTCAACTTCCTGATCGCCGTGCCCGGCGCCGACGACATCATGCTGAACTATCAGAGCCTGTCGCATCACGACGTGATGCGGCTGCGGCATCTGCTCGGCCGCCGCCCGGCGCCGGAGTTCGAGGCCTGGCTGGCGCGGATGGGCCTGCTCGACCAAAGCGGCCGCATGCCGCCATTGCCGGGCAGCGCGCCTTCCGTAGTCCGGCTGATCGGCCAGGGAGCGCGGGCATGAGGGACGATGCGTTCGACCTGCTGCGCGGGATGACGCGCGCCCGCGTCGCCCTCGGCCGCTCCGGCGACGGGCTGCCGACGCAGGCCAAGCTCGCATTCCAGATGGCGCATGCGCTCGCGCGCGATGCCGTATGGGGCAAGGTCAATTTCGACGGCATCGCCGACGCGCTCGCGCCGCGCGAGGTGATCAAGGTCGCGAGCGCAGCGCCGGACCGCGCCAGCTATCTGCGCCGGCCCGACCTCGGGCGTCGCCTGGCCGCGGAGGATGCCGCCAGGCTAACATCCGGTCCGTACGATCTCGTCTTCATCATTGCCGACGGGCTGTCGGCGGATGCGGTCGAAAGCCATGCCGCCGCTGTCGTGATCGCCACCGCGGCGCGTCTGACGGGCCTGTCCATCGGCCCGATCGTGCTGGCTTCGCAGGCGCGCGTGGCGCTGGGTGACGCTGTCGGCGCCGCGATGCGCGCCCGGCTGGTGGCGGTCCTGATCGGCGAGCGTCCGGGTCTGTCGGCCGCGGATTCCCTGGGTGTGTATCTGACACTGCACCCAGCCCCTGGCCTGCGCGACAGCGCGCGCAACTGCATCTCCAACATTCACCACCATGGGCTGTCGGCCGAGCGCGCCGCCGACAAGCTGGCCTGGCTGGTGCGCGAGGCGCTGCGGATCGGCGTCACCGGCATCGGCCTCAAGGAGGCGGCGCCGGACGCCGCGATCGAGACGACCACACCGTCATCACAAATCACCCATCACAAACAGACAGGAGCGACTGGACATGAGTGACGAGACCAAACCGACGCTTTCGAAGAGCCTGACCGGACTCCATCTCTGGGGCATCGCGGTCGGGCTCGTCATCTCCGGCGAATATTTCGGCTGGAGCTATGGTTGGGACAAGGCCGGCACGCTCGGCTTCCTCGTCACCACGATCTTCATCGCGGTGATGTATACGACCTTCATCTTTTCCTTCACCGAACTCACCACCGCGATCCCGCATGCCGGTGGTCCGTTCGCCTATTCCTACCGTGCCTTCGGCCCGCTCGGCGGCTTCGTCGCCGGCTTTGCGACACTGATCGAATTCGTGTTCGCACCGCCTGCCATCGCGCTCGCCATCGGCGCCTATCTTAACGTCCAGTTTCCGGCGCTGTCACCCAAGACCGCCGCGCTCGGCGCCTATGTGGTGTTCATGGCCCTCAACATCGCGGGCGTATCGATCGCAGCGACGTTCGAGCTGTTCGTCACGGTCCTGGCGATTGGCGAGCTCCTGGTGTTCATGGGCGTCGTGTCGCCCGGCTTTTCCTTCGCCAATTTCACCGCCAATGGCTGGGCCGGTGAGAATTCGTTCTCGCTGGCGAGCATCGGCGGCATCGTCGCAGCGATCCCCTTCGCGATCTGGTTCTTCCTGGCGATCGAAGGTGCCGCCATGGCCGCGGAGGAGACCAGGAATCCGACGAGGACCGTTCCTCGCGCCTACATTGCCGGCATCCTGACGCTCGTCGTGCTCGCCTTCGGCACCATGATCATGGCCGGCGGCGTCGGCGACTGGGCGAAGCTCGCCAACATCAACGATCCCTTGCCGCAGGCGATGAAGATCGTGGTCGGCGAAAACTCCGGCTGGCTGCACATGCTGGTGTGGATCGGCCTGTTCGGACTGATCGCCTCGTTCCACGGCATCATCATGGGCTACTCGCGGCAGATCTTCGCGCTGTCGCGCGCCGGCTTTCTGCCGGCCAAGCTCGCCGCACTGCATCCGACCTGCCGCACGCCGCATTGGGCGATCTTGGCCGGCGGCGTGATCGGCATCGCCGCGATCTACTCCGACGAGCTCATCCAGTTCGCCGGACAGACGCTGACGGCGAACATCGTCACCATGAGCGTGTTCGGCGCGCTCGTGATGTACATCATGAGCATGGCCGCTCTCTTCCGCCTGCGCGCCACCGAGCCCAATCTTATCAGGCCGTTCAAGGCGCCGCTCTATCCGGTGCTCCCGGCCGTGGCGCTGGTGTGTGCGACGCTCTCGCTGCTCACGATGATTTGGTTCAACCTGCAGGTGTTCGCAGCCTTCGTGGTGCTGTTCGCCGCCGGTCTGCTGCTCTATCGTCTGACGGCCGGCAAGCGCGGCAACGCGGCGAATGACGATCTGCTCGACATCGCTTTGACCGAGGCCCGCGCCATGGCCGACTGATCCGCCAGGGCCGGCGAGATCCAGGATCGAGGCAAGCCCTCCGCGTCCCTGCGCGGAGGGCTTTATCGATAGCCCGCTTCGGCAGGCACGTGACTTGCATAACTACGAGGTGTCAACCGACGGCGTACGTCCTCAAAGGCGAGGATTTCATGGCACAGCCTCTTGCAGCCGAACGCGAGCATCCGCGCGACCGCAGCCGGAACATTCTGGCCGCTGCTGCGACCGGTGTCGCTGATTTCATCGCCCTGACGGGAGGCCGTCCGGAAGCGGTATTCGAACGGGTGGGCATCGATGCCGAATGCCTCGGCCAGACCCGCCGCGCGCTCGACCTCGCCGACTATGTCGCGATGATGGAAGACGCCGCGCAGGAGACCGGCAACGACAATTTCGGACTGTGGTTCGGCCAGCGCTACCAGCCGCAGATGCTCGGCCTGATCGGCGAGATCGCGCTGTCCGCGCCGACGCTCGGTTCGGCGATCGAGCATCTCGCGCTGTGGTTTCCCTGGCATCAGCAGGCCACCGAGACCCGCCTCGCCCGCAAGGACGGCTTTCTCCACCTCGAATATCGCATCCTCGACGGCTCGATCGTCGATCGCCGGCAGGATGCCGAATTGACCATGGGCATGTTCGCGAACGTCTTCCGCGCGTGCCTGCCATCGGGCTGGGCGCCTGACATGGTGCTGTTCGAGCATGCCCGGCCGGCCGCCTGGCGCGATCATGAGGCAGCCTTCGATGCCGACGTCGGATGGTCGCAAGGCACCAATGCGCTGGTGTTTCGCGACCGCGGCCTGGACCGCGCCATGCCAGGGGCCGATCTGTCACGCCTGCAGCGGCTCACGACCGATCTTGCCAGTGTCGCCGGCTCGTGCGGCACGCCGGCGTTCCTCGATCTGGTCCGCGGCGAGATCAGGCGGCGGCTGTCAGCCGGCGCGCTGCATCTCGAGGAGGTCGCCGACGCGCTGTCGACCACGCCGTGGACGTTGCAGCGCCGGCTTGCCGAGTTCGGCGCCACCTTCTCCGACCTCGTCGAGGCGACCCGGCTCGACCTCGCCCGCCACTATCTGCGCCAAGCGCATCTGCCGCTCGGCGACGTCGCCTTCCTGCTCGGCTATTCCGAGGCGTCCGCGTTCTCCCGTGCCTTCGCGCGCTGGAGCGGCTGCAGCCCGCGGCAGTGGCGCCAACGGTCATTGCAAGCGACGGCTCGCAGCTAGCGCCACGCCGCCGGCATCAATCAGCCGGCATCGTCTTCTCGACCAGCCGCACCCAATAGGAGGCGCCATGGCCGAGAATGTTGTCGTTGAAGCGATAGGCCGGGTGGTGGCAATCCTTGCCGTCGCCCATGCCGAGGAAGACGAAGGCGCCGGGACGGGCCTGCAGCATGAAGGCGAAATCCTCGGCCCCCATCAGCGGCGGCGCATTGTCGACCACCCGCTCCGCGCCGACAACGTCGCGGGCGACATCAGCTGCGACGCCGGTCTCGCGCGCATGGTTCATCGTGATCGGGTAGAGCCGCGTGTATTTCGTCGTCGCCTCACCGCCATAGGTGCGGGCGATGCCGTCGGCGACCTCGGCAATTCGGCGCTCCACCAGGTCCTGCACCTCGGGATCGAGCGTGCGCACGGTCCCCTTCAATTCGACGGTCTCCGGAATGACGTTCATCGCCTTGCCGGCCTCGACGACGCAGATCGAGATCACCGCTGACTTGATCGGATCGACGTTGCGCGACACGATCGACTGCAGCGCCGTGATGATGTGCGCAGCGATCAGCACGCTGTCGACCGCCTTGTGAACCCCGGCGCCGGCATGACCGCCCTTGCCGCGGACGGTGATCTCGAGCTGGTCCGATGACGCCAGCATCGGGCCCGGCCGCAGCGCGAAGACGCCTTCGGGCACGCCCGGCGCATTGTGCAGACCGTAGACCTCCTGGATGCCCCAGCGGGTCATCAATCCATCGTCGACCATCGCCTTGCCGCCGGCGCCGCCCTCCTCGGCGGGCTGGAAGATCACGATCGCGGTGCCGTCGAAATTGCGCGTGTCGGCGAGATGCTTGGCGGCACCCAGCAGCATCGCGGTATGGCCGTCATGGCCGCAGGCATGCATCAGGCCCGGCGTCTTCGACGCATAGGGCACCCCCGAGGCTTCCTCGATCGGCAGCGCATCCATGTCGGCGCGCAGGCCGACGGTGCGACCTGAACTCGTCCGACGGCCGCGGATGACACCGACCACGCCGGTGCGCCCGATGCCCGTCACCACCTCGTCACAACCGAATTCGCGCAAGCGCTCGGCGACGATGCCGGCGGTGCGATGCACCTCGTACATCAATTCCGGATGTTCGTGGAAATCATGGCGCCAGGCGGCCATGTCGTCGGCGAGCGCGGCGATGCTGTTGAGGATGGGCATGGAGGCGGTGTTCTCGTTCAGGACGTTGGCGCCCGAACCATGACCGGAACGGCGGACGGACACAAGCTTTCGCCTGCATCAGCCCTCGATCGGCGCGTGTGACAGATAGGCCAGCAGCTTCATCTCGCGGCGACCGCGGGTGACGGTGTCGAGCACGAGGCCCGACGAGGCCGACAGCAGCGCCATGATCATCAGGCCCATCGACAGCACGGCGGTCGGCAGCCGCGGCACCAGCCCGGTCTCGATATAGGTGACGAAGATGGGAATCGCGAAGCCGATCGAGACCAGCGCGAGGAAAATGCCGATCGCGCTGAAGAAGCGCAGCGGCTTCTCCGAGCGATAAAGCTTCAGGATCGTGCCGAGGATGCGGAAGCCGTCGCGCCAGGTGTTGAGCTTGGAGACGGACCCTTCGGGCCGCGCGTAGTATGGCGTCGCGACCTCGGCCACCGGCAGCGCCAGCTCCAGCGCATGCACGGTGAGCTCGGTCTCGATCTCGAAACCGTCGGAGAGCACGGGGAAGGATTTGACGAAACGGCGCGAGAATACGCGGTAGCCGGACAGGATGTCCTTGAAGGCCTGGCCGAACACCTCGGCGAGGAAGCTCGTCAGCATCCAGTTGCCGGTGCGATGACCCATGCGATAGGCGGCCTGCTCCTGGTCGACGCGCAGGCCCACCACCATGTCGAGCCGCTCGCTGACGAGACGCGCGATCATGCCGGGCGCACTCGGCGCGTCATAGGTCGCGTCGCCATCGACCAGGACGTAGATGTCAGCATCGACATCGGCGAACATGCGCCGGACGACGTGGCCCTTGCCCTGCCGCCGCTCAGAGCGCACCTCGGCGCCGGCCGCGCGCGCGACCTCGATGGTGCGGTCCTTGGAATTGTTGTCGTAGACATAGACCGTGGCCGTCGGCAGCGCCTGCTTGAAATCGCGGACCACGGTGGCGACCGCGGCCTCCTCATTGTAGCAGGGCACCAGCACGGCGATCCGCATCGAAGGTGATATCATCGACCCCTCTCCCACGGCCGGGAGACTGCCCTCATTCGGTGCAGAAATTCATAATGATCCGGCGGCAACGTGCTGTTCCGGCCGCCAGGTGGGAATGACCTTAACGCCGTCTAGCACCTCGCGCAGGCGGGACAGCGTGCCGAGCGTCGTTCCCTCCGGCAGCGCATCAAATGCGAAGAATCCGGTCTCCACGATCTCGAGGTTCGGCTCCGGCGGCCGGTCCTGCGTGAACCTTTTGATAACGAAGACGGCGACGTGGTCGCGCGACGAGACGTGGCTGTTGAGGAAGATGCCGTGCAGCTCCGGCTCGCCTTCGAGCGCGATCCGGCCCTCCTCGAACAGCTCCCGCGTCAGCGCCTCGATGAACGTCTCGCCGACCTCGACGCCGCCGCCCGGCAGGTGCCAACCCGAGACATAGCCATGCCGGACCAGGAACACGCGGTTCTCGGCATCCAGCACCACGCCGCGGACGCCGAGCGTCATGCCGCGGGCGAAGCGCCAATAGAGATGGAAGCCGCGGCGGAGCACGGGCTCGAACCGGATCCGCAGCCGGCTCAGATGTGTCGTCATCGCTGTCGTCGTCCTGGTTGTTCTTGCGCTCGCTGGCAGGGCTTGTCATGAGAGCCGGGCACCACGAGGGATAGCACGAGATGACATCTGGGCGCGCTTGCATCCGCCATCGGCACCGAGGGGCATAATGGCCGCCTTCACGCTCGCCCATCTGTCCGACCCGCATCTCGCGCCACGGCACAAGCCGCGCCTGTCGGAGCTCGCCGGCAAGCGCGCGCTCGGCTATCTCAACTGGACGCGCAATCGCTACAAATACCATCGCAGCGACATCCTCGATCTGCTCATCTCCGACCTGCACACGCAGATGCCGGACCAGATCGCCGTCACCGGCGATCTGGTCAATTTCGCCCTGGAATCGGAATTCCCGCTCGCCCAGGCCTGGCTCAGGACGGTGGGTCCGCCGGACAAGGTCACCGCGATCCCGGGCAATCACGACGCCTATGTGCGCTCGACCCGGCTGCGCTTCGCCGAGAGCTTTGCCGACTATTTCGGCGGCGATGCCGCGGGACCGGCAACGTTTCCGTCGCTGCGCCGGCGCGGGCCGCTGGCGCTGATCAGCCTGTCCTCGGCCGTGCCCTCGGCGCCGTTCATGGCGACGGGACGGATCGGCAGCGCGCAACTCGCCGCGCTTGAGCTGCTGCTCGAATCGCTGGCGCACGAGCAGCTGTTCCGCGTGCTGCTGGTGCATCATCCGCTGCGCTCGGCCCACCGGATGAAGCGGCTGACCGACGCCAAGAAGCTGATCGCGCTGCTCGCGCGCCATGGCGTCGAGCTGATCCTGCACGGCCATGACCACGTGCATTCGACCATCTGGATCGATGGCCCGGAGCGCAAGATCCCGGTCGTCGGCGTGCCCTCGGCCTCCTCGATCGCGCATGGCCACTATCCAGCCGCGGCCTACAACATGTTTGCCATCAGCAGCGACGGCAATCACTGGCGCTGCGACATGACCGTGCGCGCGGTCAACGAGGCGCTGCGCGTGCGCGAAATCCGCGAGATCCGCCTGCTTTGAGTCGCGGCCAAGTCCTCAGATCTGCTGCAGGCTCGCATAGAACGCGACCCCGAACAGCGACAGCGCGCCGAGCACGAAGCCGAGCACGAACGGCCAGAACCCGCCGCGCCGCCGCGGCGCCTCGCTGGTCTCCCTCGCCTGAGCCCGGGCGACGCTGAAGGCACGCTCGCGCTCGACCATGCGGCGGGCGACGTAGTCGGTGACGGCTTTCACGATCGCACCGATGTCGTGCGACTCGACGAGCACGATGCGGCCGTTGCGGGTGTCCTGCACGAAGCGATACTGCCGCTTGTCACGCCCCATCACGACATGGGCGACGACGTCGATCCACAGCCGCGGCGTCTCGCCCTGGCTGATGCCACGGTCGAACAGATCGAGCTGGCTCGGGATCTCCGCGAACAGGGGGTCGAGCGCGTCGTTGAGGATCTCCAGCCGAGCCACCTCGGCGTCGCGCAGGTCGACCACCACGCCCGTTCGGTCCGCGGCCTCGATCCGGGCCTGGCGCAGCGCTTCGCGCAGGCGCACGGGGCGGGAGTCTGTGCTGCTATCGGCGGCCTCGGACATCGCTCACGCTTTCACGGTTCGGCCCTGGTTTCGCCAGGTTCCCACCGTGTAAACCTAGCAGTAACCCAGTATTCTGCAATCCCCTTTCATCTTCAATGGGTTATAAGCACGCCGTCGTAACCACGAAAAGGACGTGGGCGGCCCCCCGCCGATGTGATCCGGCTGAGACCGCCCCGTCCTTGGGCTCTTCCTTGAGCTTATTGAAATACCCGGCAATGCATTCCTTTGCGCGGCCGCGTCAGGCGGCCGGAGCGCGCTGCGGTTCCTCGACGATCGAGAACCGCACGCCAGCCTTGTGGCGGTTCTCCTCGGACACCTCGCGCCAGCAATCCTCGGCTTCCTTGCGCGACTTGAACGGACCCTTCACCTGGGCCGAGCCTTCCACCAGCTTGTGGAAATTCATCGAGCCGAACTCGCCGCCGATCACCCAGAAATTGCTGCTCATGAGACTCTCCTTCAACCGTCACAATTTTGACAGTGCATTGCGAATTGCGTGACAGAGATAAACGCGAGTCCGGCTGTTTCGTATAGAGCCCTTGTTTTCGAATGGTGATGTCATGTAACATCATCACTTGTCATAAATGTCATTTTGTAAATTTTGTCACAAAAGCGGGCCGGCCGGCCCGAAGGGGGATCGCGATGCCCGGCGAATCCGGAAAAAAGCTGTTCGTCGGCCCGCGCTTCCGGCGCATCCGCCAGCAATTGGGGCTGTCGCAGACCCAGCTCGCCGAGGGCCTCGGGATCTCGCCGAGCTATGTCAACCTGATCGAGCGCAACCAGCGCCCGGTCTCTGCCCAGATCCTGCTGCGGCTGGCCGAAACCTACGACCTCGACCTGCGCGACCTCGCCAGCGCCGACGAGGACCGCTTCTTCGCCGAGCTCAACGAGATCTTCTCCGATCCGCTGTTCCGCCAGATCGAGCTGCCCAAGCAGGAGCTGCGCGATCTCGCCGAGCTCTGCCCCGGCGTCACCCACGCGCTGCAGCGGCTGTACGCGGCCTACACCGAGGCGCGCCGCGGCGAGACCCTGGTGGCGGCGCAGATGGCCGACCGCAACGAGGGCGCCCGTTTCGAGGCCAACCCGATCGAGCGCGTGCGCGACCTGATCGAAGCCAACCGCAACTATTTCGCCGAGCTCGAGCAGCAGGCCGAAAGCCTGCGCGACGCGCTCGACGTGCCGGCCGAGGGGCTCTATGCGGCGCTCGCGGCGCGGCTGCGCGAAAAGCATTCGGTGCAGACGCGGGTGATGCCGGTCGACGTGATGCGCGAGACCTTGCGCCGCTACGACCGCCATCGCCGCCAGCTGCTGATCTCCGAACTGGTCGACGGCCCCGGACGCACCTTCCAGCTCGCGGTGCAGCTCGGCATGGCCGAATGCCTGCCGCAGTTCGAGCTCATCATCGGCCGCGCCGGCGCGCTCGACGACACCTCGCGGCGGCTGTACCGCATGACGCTGGCGAGCTACTTCGCCGCCGCCGTGATGATGCCCTACGCCCCGTTTCTCGCCGCGGCCGAAGCGCTCAACTACGACATCAACGTGCTGGCGCAGCGCTTCAACACCGGCTTCGAGCAGGTCTGCCACCGCCTCACCACCCTGTCGCGCCCGAACGCCCGCGGCATTCCGTTCTTCATGCTGCGCGTCGACAATGCCGGCAACGTCTCCAAGCGCTTCTCGTCGGGCACCTTCCCGTTCTCCAAGTTCGGCGGCACCTGCCCGCTGTGGAACGTGCATTCGACCTTCGACACGCCCGACCGCCTTCTGAAGCAGATCATCGAGCTGCCGGACGGTTCGCGCTATTTCTCGATCGCCCAGATGGTCCGCCGCCCGGTCGCGCCGCATCCGCTGCCGCAGCCACGCTTCGCCATCGGCCTCGGCTGCGAGATCAGGCATGCGTCGCGCTTGGTCTATGCCGCCGGCATCGATCTGGAGAAGACCGAGGGCACGCCGATCGGGGTCAACTGCCGGCTGTGCGAGCGGGAGAACTGCGCCCAGCGCGCCGAGCCGCCGATCACGCGCACGCTGATCTTGGACGAGACCACGCGGCGCGTCAGCTCGTTCGCGTTCAGCAATGCGAGGGAGCTTTGAGACCACGGCTCTCTCCTCCGTCATTCCGGGGCGCGCGAAGCGCAAACCAGGAATCCATCCAACGACACCGCCTGCGGCCCTGATTCCGGGCTCGCGCTTCGCGCGCCCCGGACTGACACCGCGTTTTTAGCCCCATCTATCCACATCATTGGTCACGGCGCGCAGAGAGCAGCGCCCGATGCAGACAGCGCCGCATGCGCGCCTTTGCCCACCCTACGAACTGCAATCGCTAAGAGAGCTTTCGTTTGGAAGAACCTCGCGTTGCCAAAGAATGATCCGACCTAATCCGAGGCCAGCCGCGAGAAGCGGAAGTTGCAGTGGCTTGCGCCACCGGCCAGCGTCTGCGTCCGCTCGAGCCGGACGCCGCGCGTCGCATAGGCGTCGACGTCCAGCCCGCAGATGTTCGGCAGGATGTCCTTGTCACCATGACGAGCGGCGAATTTGCAGAAGCCGCAAGCCTTGTAGTCGATGCCGAATTCGAAGGTGTCACTCGGGCCGGGCTCGACGACGTCGTAGACGAAGTCGTCAGGAAATTCGCGCCGATGGCTTTCCGATGTACTCAACGCCGCCTGTTGACGCAAGAAGCTCCGGTTCTCGGGCGACATGAATCGGCGGCCCGCTTCGAGGCGCTGCGCTTCAGGCTCCGTGAGCAGCTGCGCCTTGTGGACCTCTCGTTCGATGTCGCCGATCACGGCGGATGGCAAGCCGTGTCGCCGGAGCACACGGCTCATGGCCATGAAGCCGATGAGCTGCATGAAGAACGCGGTCATGCGGCTTGCGGTGCCTCCGACATATGGAAGCTGGTTGAGCACGACGTCGAACTCCTTCATGACGTCGGTCCTGATTGCATCGATGTCAGACAGCTCAGCCCGCTGGCTCAGGAAGGGACCGGCAAGGTCGAGGCGCTGGCGCATGGCGTCCTGCATGGCGCCGATGTGCGTCTGGTAGAAGAGATGGATATCGGACATCGAACCTCCTTCGTTGCCGGACCTGTCCGGCCAGCACGTTGAGCAAGCAACCCTACCCGCGACCATCCGCGCGCCTCAAAGCAGAGTTTCTGCGGCTCAGCGAAAGAAAATCTATTGCAGGCCTACGGACCTGCCGTGCCAGAGTGCCTGACGATGACCTACAGCCTCCCTCCCCTGAACGCGCTCCGAGCCTTCGAAGCTGCGGCGCGACATCTCAGCTTCAAGCTGGCTGCGCATGAGCTGCATGTGACGCCCGCCGCTATCGGGCAGCACGTGAAGGCCCTCGAACTGCGCCTCGGGGTGCGTCTGTTCGAGCGGCTGCACAAGCAACTCGTCCTGACGGCGGAGGGAAAGTCCTATCTGGTCGGGATCTCCGACGGCTTTCGCCGCATCGCAGATGCGACCTTGCAGCTCAAACCCCGATGCGCGGTGCTGCTGCAACTGGGCGTCCACGACGGCTTCGATTTGCGTCGCCTCGCGCTGGAGCATTTCCGCGGCACACATCCCGACATCGGATTGCGGGTCGTGCAGCCGGCCGGCTTGCATGAGTTGGTCGAAGGGAAGGTCGACGTGTTGATCGGCCGTGGCCTTAGCAACCATCCCGGCTATCGCTGCGACAGGATCGAAGGGAGCAGCGGCTTGGGAGACTGGCTCATCGCACCTGAAGGGACGGCGGAGTGTCCGGAAGTGACGGGCCTGCGCGTATGGTTGCGTTCCAGATCGGCTGACGCCTTGCCGATCGACCGTCGACCAGGTCGGATCGGACTCGTCCGACGTTGAAGCCTCCCCCCTCGCCTTTGCCAATATAGAGCCGTGCGAGCAACGACCGGTCAGCGGCGTCATGATCGTCGTTCATGTGCCGTTCGGACACGACGATCGATTGTTCGGGCTGAAAGGTCGCGCTTCCCGATGGAACCCGACGCCTTCAGAAATGTTGCTCCGCAGTTCCATGCAGCAAAGCGAGAATAAGTTGAATCGTCGTCAGTTCATTCAATCTGCGGCTGCGATCCCGGTCGCCGCATCGCTGGCGCGGAGTGCGTCGGCAGCGGCGCAGCCGTTCAGTGCAGCCACTGTCCGCGACCTCGCGCGCAATCTCGCGGCTAAGCCATTCGCCGAGCCGGACGACAAGCTGCCGGACGCGCTGGCCAAGCTCGACTACGACGCCTATCGCTCGATCCGCTTCCTGCCGGACCATGCGCTGTGGCGCGGCGATAACCTGCCGTTCCAGGCGCAGTTCTTCCACCGCGGCTCCATCTACAAGGACCGGGTCGACATCTACGAGATTGCCGACGGGCAGGCCAAGCCCGTGGCCTATCGTCCCGAGGACTTTGCATTCGGTCGGCAGGTCGCGGCGTTCCCGGCCGCCGATCTCGGCTTTGCCGGCTTCCGCATCCACGCGCCGATGAACCGGCCGGACTACTACGACGAGGTCTGTGTGTTTCTTGGCGCGAGCTATTTTCGCGCGGTCGCCAAGGGCGAGATCTACGGGCTCTCCGCGCGGGGGCTGTCGATCGACACCGGCGAGGCCAAGGGCGAGGAATTTCCGGTGTTCAAGGCGTTCTGGCTGGAGAAGCCGACGGGCGGCGCCACCGCGATGGTGGTGCACGCGCTGCTCGACAGCAAGAGCGCCACCGGCTCCTACCGGTTCACCATCCGTCCCGGCGAGACGACCGTGTTCGACGTCGAGGCCTCGCTGTATCCGCGCGTCGAGATCGCTCACGCCGGGCTCGCGCCGATGACCAGCATGTTCTTCTTCGGACCCAACGACCGCAACGACGTCGACGACTTCCGCCCCGCCGTGCACGATTCCGACGGACTGGCGATGTTCAACGGCAAGGGCGAGCAGTTGTGGCGCCCCCTGAGCAATCCGCGAGACCTGCAGGTCAGCGTGTTCAACGATCTCAACCCGCGCGGCTTCGGCTTGATGCAGCGGGAGCGAAAATACGTCGCCTACCAGGATCTGGAATCGCATTTCGAACGGCGGCCGAGCCTGTGGATCGAGCCGATCGGTGACTGGGGTGAAGGCGCGGTGGTGCTGTTCGAGATTCCGACCAAGCAGGAGATCCACGACAACATCGCCGCATTCTGGCGACCGAAGGCGCCGCTCGCCGCCAAGGGCGAGCACAACATGACCTACCGCCTGCATTGGGGCCAGGATGCGCCGAAGCCGCATGCGCTCGCGCGCGTCACTCGCACCGGCGTCGGCGTTCACGGCGAAGGACGGCTGTTCGTGCTCGAGCTCGAGGGAGACGCCTTGAAGGAACTCGATCCGGGCCAGGTCAAAGGCGTGGTCAGCGCCGACAAAGCGGAGGTGACCAACATCGTCACGCAGCCCAACCCCGAGACGGGCGGATGGCGGCTGAGCTTCCAATGTGCCGTGAATGGCGCACCAGTCGAGCTGCGCGCCGAGCTGACCGCCAATGACAAGCTCGTCTCCGAGAGCTGGATCTATCGATGGACGCCGTAACCTCAAGGCAGATGAGCGCGCCTCATCGCGCGGCGATCAACGGCTTCCTTCCCGCAGAAGCGCCGCTCGCGATGGAGCCGTCGCCGCTGCATCACGTTCCGGCGGCGCAACAGGCGATCACGAGCGGGCCACGCATCGCGTTGCGGCGCGCGCTGATCTTCGCCGGCACGGCCGCGTTGACGTTGGCCGGCTGCTACAAGATGTACGAAGTGATCGAGGTCGGCGGGGTGACCGTGCTGGAAGGCATGGTGCTGGTGCTGTTCTCGATCCTGCTTGCGTGGATCGCCTTCGCCTTCGTGTGCGCGCTGGCCGGCTTCTATGCCTTGCTGGGGCGGCGGCGCGATACGATCGCGATCGACATCGACGGCCCTCTGCCCGATCTCGCAAGCCGCACGGCGATGCTGCTGCCGACCTACAACGAGGATCCGCATGCGGTGATGGTGCGGCTGCGGGCCATGATCGAATCCGTCGCCGAGACCGGTCAGGCCGAGCACTTCGACTGGTTTCTGCTGAGCGACACCACTGATCCCGACATCTGGATCGGCGAGGAGGCCGCGTTTCTGGCGCTGCGCGAGGCCTGCGGCACCGATCGCGTGTTCTACCGGCACCGCGCCGACAATGTCGCCCGCAAGGCGGGCAACATCGCCGAATGGGTGCGGCGCTTCGGCGCGGCTCATGATCACATGATCATCCTCGACGCCGACAGCCTGATGAGCGGCCCGACCGTGGTGCGGCTGGCGCATGCGATGGAGCACGCCCCGGAAGCGGCGCTGATCCAGACCCTGCCCGTGATCGTCAACGGCACCAGTCTCTTCGCTCGCCTTCAGCAGTTCGCCGGCCGACTCTACGGGCCGGTCATCGCGGCCGGCAACGCCTGGTGGTACGGCGCCGAAGGCAACTATTGGGGCCACAACGCCATCATTCGCGTCGCGGCGTTCGCGCAGGACGCGGCCCTGCCGGAGTTGCGCGGCCGCAAGCCGTTCGGCGGGCATATTCTCAGCCACGACTTCATAGAAGCCGCGCTGATGCGCCGCGCCGGCTGGGGCATCTACATGACGGTCGACCTCGACGGCAGCTTCGAGGAAGTCCCGCCATCGCTGATCGACCATGCCGCGCGCGACCGCCGCTGGTGCCAGGGCAATCTGCAGCATCTGGCGGTGCTGCCGGCGCGCGGCCTGCATTGGGTATCGCGGCTGCACCTGCTGATCGGCATCGGCGCCTACATCACCGCGCCGCTGTGGTTCGCCTTCCTCGTGCTCGGCATCCTGATTTCGCTGCAGGCCAATTTCGTCCGGCCGGAATACTTCCCGAAGGGCTTTGCGCTGTTTCCGACCTGGCCGGCCCAGGACCCGGTGCTCGCCGCCCAGGTCTTCGCGGCGACGCTCGGCCTGCTGATGCTGCCGAAGCTGCTCGCCTGCCTCGTCACGTTGTTCACGCCGACGCGCCGCCGAGGCTTTGGCGGCGGGTTGCGCCTCTGTGTCGCCGTGCTGGCGGAAACGCTGCTCGCGGCCCTGATCGCGCCTTCGATGATGATCTTCCAGTCGGTCGCCGTGATCGAGATCCTGATGGGGCGTGATGCCGGCTGGCAGGTACAGCGCCGCAGCGACGGCGGCGTGAGCCGGCAGGAGATCTATCGAAAGTTCGCGCTGCCCACCCTGTGCGGCCTCGCAATGGCTGCCAGCGCCTATGCGGTGTCGCTGCCTCTGCTCGCCTGGATGTCGCCGGTCATTGCCGGCCTCGTGCTGTCTATTCCGATCGGACTTCTGACGGGCGGCCGCAGCACCGGCACCGCCCTGTTCGTGACGCCCGAGGACCGGACGCCACCGCGCGTGCTGATCCGGGCGCGGGAGCTTGCCGATGAACCCGAGCCCCGCCGCGAGGCCGCGCTGGTCGCGCTGCAGCGGAATGCCGAGCTGCGGCGACAGCATGTCGATGCCCTGCCCGCGCCACAGCGGCGCGAGCCGGGCGACATCGACGTCGACCTCGCCACCGCCAAGGCGCGGATCGCAGGGGCCGGCTCGTTCACGCAGGCGATCCGCTTCCTGTCGCGCCGTGAGATCCTGGCCGTCCTCAGGGATGGCGCGACGCTGGAGCAGCTCGTCGCACTTCCCGCATGAGCGCCTGGACGACCTGCCCTATTTGGTCAGATGCGCCGATGCGATCGCCTGCTGGAACAGCGCGGTAAGCGCTGCGCCGATGCTGCCACTCGAATCGACCTCGTAGTAGTAACCTGGGCTGGCGCACGATTTCATGATGCCGCTGATCGAATCCCGCCATGGCGCGATATAGGTCGTGTACCAGCTGTTGTTGGTGATCGCGAGATAGGTGGTGTAGAGCACGGCGATCTTGATGCCACGAGCCTTCAACGCATCACAGGTCGTCGTGTTCAGCGGTTCCTGGCAGCGGCCGCCCGAGAGAACTGTCTTGCTGCAGGTGGTCGGATAGGAATAGTCGGCGACGCCGTCGGAGACGAAGAACAGCCATTTCTGCGGCTTGGTCGACGAGCCATCGCCCTGGGTCGGGATGACGCCGTTCATCGCGGACATCGCACCGTCGAAATCGCTGCACATGTCGTTGTTGTAGCCGCTGTAGGGGATCGTCATCAGGTCGAGCGAACCGACCGACGATTTCACCGAGGACATGCTCGAGGACAGGCTGGCGATGGTCGTGAGGCCGAGCGAGCCGCAGTCGCTGCCCAGGCTGTAGACCGCCATGCGGTACTGGTTGCTGACGACCTGGCTGGCGGTCGCCGTGTCCGTGAGCGACTGCGTCGCGCTCCGGACGACGTCGATGCGCATCGTCACGCCCTTCTTCTTGGCGATGGAATAATAGCTGTTGGTCTGCAGCGTCTTCTTCGAGCTCGACGTATAGGTGTCGTGGCAGGCGAAGGCGCACTTGTCGGACGTCGCATTCTGCAGCGTCGTCATGTCGGCCGTGGTTGCGCCGAGGCCCTGCGATGGCGAGTTGTCGAGCAGGACGTAAAAGTCCATATAGGTCGGGAACGAGGCCGAAGCCGACGACGAGGCCGAGACCGTCATGGTCGGGTAGCCGAACATGTGCATGAAGGCCGTCTTGACCACCACGGTGGCGCTGCCGGTCACGGTCCGCGCGGTGACGCTATCGCTGATATCGATGTTCAGCGAGTCCGCCGCCAGATTGTGCGCCGCCATCTGGCCGTTGAACATGTTGGTCGCCGCCGTCTTGGCGTCCGACGCGGCGCCGCGCATGGCGGTGTAGCCGGTCGCAGCCAGCATCGCGGCGTCGATCGAAGCCGACAGCTTCGCCTTGGCGCGCACGGCCATCGAATAGTCGATCGCCGAGCCGACGAAGGCGAGGATCGGGAGCAAAGCAAGCGCGAAGATGATCGCGATGTTGCCGCTCTGGTCGCGACGGAAACGCGACAATAGCCTGAGGTATCTATTTCCGGCCAGCACGGCCACACTCCAACGAACACGGTGATGTTGCCGGGAATGTTGCGGATCAAGCGTTGCATTGGAATTGATGGAATTGCCGAGAATTGGTTACGTTGCGTTTCCGATTGTCGTAAGCGGCCTTCCGGCGGTGTCGATGCACCACTCAGAGTGACATGACTGCCATGCGGACAGTGTTTTTGGCGGGCCCAACACGGAATGCCGGACGGGTCTCATCCGCCCGCCGCCCCCTGATCTGCGCGGCACCCCTCCTCTGGTACCCCGATTGCAAAGCGGCTGCGCCGATTGCATAGTCCGCGCGGTTTGCAGCGCCGGGGCGCGCTGATTCTCTGGGGGAGTTGGGGACGACGATGGCGGATGCCGATCTTGATGCCGTGATCCGGCAACTGGCCAAGCAGCAGAACAAGGCCATTCTGGCGGCGGCGAAGAAGCGCAAGGACCGCTTCAACGGCATGGCCGTCAAGGCGAAGGACAAGGACGCCAAGGAGCGCTTCAAGCTGCTCGCTCGCGAGGCGGTCGAGCAGGCCAATGCCGCCGCCCGACGGCTCCTGATCTCCGCCGACAACGTCGCCGACAGCTACGCCCGCGCGATGCGCCAGGCCGCCGCCGCGGAGCTGCCCAGGAAGGCGGAGTCCAAGCCTCCGGAGAAAAAGGCCGACGCCGCGGCAGCCAAGCCGCAAGCTGGCAAGGCGGCCAGGAAGGCTCCTGCGAGGGCCACGGCGAAGAAGGCCGCCAAGAAGGCCTGAGCCGGGCTCCGGACGCCCCGCCACTTCCGAAAATTCCGCCCTCGATAGCAACCATCGCCGCGCCCTTCGACTTGCCTCCGCAACATTCTGCCCGGAGGACTGTATGAAGGCGCTGGTTTGGCATGGCAAAGAGGACATTCGCTGCGACACGGTGAGCGATCCCGAGATCGAGCATGACAGGGATGCCATCATCAAGGTGACGAGCTGCGCGATCTGCGGCTCCGACCTGCATCTGTTCCACAACTACATCCCGGCGATGATGCCCGGCGACATCATGGGCCACGAGACCATGGGCGAGGTCGTCGAGGTCGGTTCCGGCGTCAACGGCAAGCTCAAGAAGGGCGACCGCATCGTCGTGCCCTTCACCATCATCTGCGGCGAATGCGAGCAGTGCCGACGCGGCAATTTCTCGGTCTGTGAGACCACCAACCGCAACAAGCATCTTGCCGAGAAGGTGTTCGGACACACCACCGCAGGCCTGTTCGGCTACACGCATCTCACCGGCGGCTATCCGGGCGGCCAGGCCGAGTATCTGCGCGTGCCGTTCGCCGACGCCACGCATATCAAGGTTCCGGACAGCATGACGGACGAGCAGGCGCTGTTTCTCAGCGACATTTTCCCCACCGGATGGCAGGCGGCCGCGCAATGCGACATCGAGCCGGACGATACGGTCGCTGTGTGGGGTTGCGGCCCGGTGGGACAGATGGCGATCCGCAGCGCCATCCTGCTCGGCGCCTCCAAGGTGATTGCGATCGACCGCATTCCGGAGCGGCTGGCGATGGCCGAGGCCGGCGGCGCCATCCCCATCAATTTCGACAAGGAGAGCGTGGTCGGACGGCTGAACGAGCTGACTGACAACAAGGGCCCGGAGAAGTGCATCGATTGCGTCGGCTTCGAGAGCCATGTCACCCTCGCACAGCCCGATAGCGTGATCGATCGCGCCAAGCAGATGTTCATGCTCGAGAACGACCGGCCGCACGTGCTGCGCGAGATCATCTATGTCTGCCGTCCCGGCGGCATCGTCTCGATCCCCGGAGTCTATAGCGGACTGTCCGACATGGTGCCGATGGGCGCGCTGATGAACAAGGGCCTGACGATCCGCACCGGCCAGACCCACGTCAACCGCTGGACCGACGACCTCGTGCAGCGCATCGAGGATGGCCAGATCGACCCATCCTTCGTCATCACCCACACCGTTCCGCTTGCACAGGGGCCCGAGATGTATCGCGCCTTCCGTGACAAGCAGGACAGCTGCGTCAAGGTCGTGCTGAAGCCATAAGGGATCGCATCGCATGTTTCATGTCTCGAATCTCGTGAGGTCGAAAGGCGACCCCAAGATCATCTCGACTGGCCCGAGCTCGCTGACGCCGGCCGATCGTCTGGCCCGCAAGCTCGGCTGGTTCAGCATTGCGCTCGGCACGCTGGAGCTGCTGGCGCCGCACCGCGTCACCCATGCGCTCGGCATGGAGGGTCGCGAGGGACTGGTGCGCGCCTGTGGCGTGCGCGAGCTGTTCGCCGGCGTGCTCACGCTGTCGGTGGAGAAGCGGGCCGGCCTGCTGAGCCGCGTCGCCGGCGATGGGCTCGACATGATGACGCTGGCCGGTGAGCTCAGGCCGAGCAATCCGCGCGTGGGCAGCGTGCTGGCGGCGCTGGTCATGGTCGGCGGCATCACCGCGCTGGACTACATGTGCGCCCAGGACGTCAAGAGCCAGCACGATCCGCGACGCGGCCGCAAGCGCCTCTACAGCGACCGCAGCGGCTTCCCCAGGGGCATCGCCGCCGCAAAAGGCGCGGCGTTGCCGCGGCCGGCGCGCAGCACCGCCGCGACCTAGCCGGTCTGTGGAACAACGTCCTGAAGCTACGGCTTCAGGACGACAGAGAACCGGCGAAAGCCCGCGATCTTCGGAAACGCCTCCGCGGCCTCCGGCGAGACCAGGGCCACCACGGCTGCGCTCACCTCGCCATTGTTCAGCCGGGTGATCGCGGTGGCCTGTCCTTCCAGCAGCAGCACCTCCGTCGCACCGGCCGCATTCATGGCCGCGGTGATCTTCGCGTTGGACTTGGCATAGCGCTCGTCGATCGCGATCACCTTGCCGCTGAGATCGCCCACTCCGCGCACGGTAGGACGCGCCAGCAGCACCGCGACGAGATGACTGTCGGCGGGCCCCTCGGGGACACGCAGCGCGGTCATCCGCTCGGCCAGCTCGGCCGCCACCGTCACCGCAGCCACCATGACGTCGCTCTGGACCTTGGCCGGATTCGGCGTGTCCGTCGTGGCGGAGGGGGTCTTGATCACCGGCGCGGGCGCGCCGTCAGCTGGCGCGACCGGATCGGGCCGCGGCGTTTGCGCCGGCGCCGCGAGCGGCTTTTCGATCGGTTTATCAATCGCCTTTTCAATCGGCTTTTCAGTCGTCTTGGCGGTGACGATTTGCGGCTTGACCCGGCGCTTTGCGGCGTGGGCGTGCTTGCGCTGCAGGGCCGCGCGGCGCGCGACCGCGGCTGCAGGCTTACGGATCGTCTTGGCAGGCTCCAATGATTGCGGCGGCTCGTCGGCGACGGGACCGTCCACGCAGGGCCTTCCGCTCAGATCGACGCAAGGCGAGGCCACCTGCGGCGTCACCTGGTGGCTGCAGCCGGCCAGGGCCAAGGTTGAAACGACGGCCAACGCGCCGAGACAAAGCGCTCTCACTTTTCCGCTCCTGACGACTCTCCTGCGCACGGGACGCGCCTCTGCTTTGGCCTGCTATTTCAAGGGCCATCCGTTAAACTCAGGCTTAAGCGCCGGTCCCGGCACGCGGACTCAGTGAGGCGTGGTTAATGTCGCGCGCACAAGGCGGCGGCATTGGCCGGCCTCGACCGCGAGAACCGGGCATTCCCTCAGCGGATATCAAATAGGCTTCACGCCGCCGCGGGGGGCGTGCACGAATTCCGTTGATCGGATCACCGCACGCCGCCATGTTGCGGCAGGTTCGTCGCGACGCCCCGCGTTCCCTGCGCCCGCCGCGGCGGAACGAAGCGCCGCCGCAGATGTTTCTCGAACTTGCGAAGGATGCTCCATGGCCAAGACAGACCCCGCAGCCGGCAAGCCGATCGCCAATGCCGCGCTCGCCAACATTCCGCGGCTGATCACGGCCTATTATGCGCTGAAGCCCGACCCGCACCAGCCGACCCAGCGCGTCGCGTTCGGCACGTCGGGCCATCGCGGCTCGTCGTTGAAGACCGGCTTCAACGAGAACCACATTCTCGCCACCAGCCAGGCGCTCTGCGACTACCGGCGCCAGCAGGGCCTCGACGGCCCCCTCTTCGTCGGCATCGACACCCACGCGCTGGCCGAGCCGGCGCTCGCCAGCGCGCTCGAAGTGTTCGGCGCCAATGGCGTCGAGGTGATGGTCGACAAGGACGGTGGCTACACGCCGACACCGGTGATCTCGCACGCCATCATCTCCTACAACAAGGGCCGCACGGCGCATCTCGCCGACGGCGTCGTCATCACGCCGTCGCACAATCCGCCGGAGGATGGCGGCTACAAATACAATCCGCCGCATGGCGGTCCCGCCGACACCGACGCGACCGCCGAGATCGAGCGGCAGGCCAACGTCTATCTCGCCAACGACCTCGATGGCGTGTCGCGCATCAGCTACAGTCATGCCAAGCAGCGCGCCTCGGTGCACGCTTACGACTACATCACGCCCTACGTCGCCGATCTCGCCAACACCGTCGATCTCGACGCCGTCAAGGCGGCCGGCATCAAGATCGGCATCGATCCGCTCGGCGGCGCGGCGATCGCCTATTGGGCGCCGATCATCGAGCGCTACGGCCTCAATGCCACCATCGTGAACGAGCTCGTCGATCCCACCTTCCGCTTCATGACCGCGGACTGGGACGGCAAGATCCGGATGGACTGCTCATCGCCCTACGCGATGGCGAGCCTGATCGGCATGCGCGAGCGCTTCGATGTCGCGTTTGCCAACGACACCGACGCCGACCGCCATGGCATCGTCACGCGTTCGGGCGGGCTGATGAATCCCAACCACTATCTGGCGACGGCCATCTCCTATCTGTTCGCGCACCGGCCCGATTGGCGAAGCGACGCCGCGATCGGCAAGACCATCGTATCGAGCTCGATGATCGACCGCGTCGCGCGCAAGCTCGGCCGCAAGCTCGTCGAAACCCCCGTCGGCTTCAAATGGTTCGTCGAGGGCCTCGGCTCCGGCAGCTTCGGCTTCGCCGGCGAGGAGAGCGCAGGCGCGTCGTTCCTGAAGCGCGACGGCACGGTGTGGACCACCGACAAGGACGGCCTGATCCTCGGACTGCTCGCGGCCGAGATCATGGCCAAGCGCGGCCGCGACCCGAGCGAACTCTACAAGGAGCTGACGGCAGAGCTCGGCGCGCCAGTCTATGAGCGCATCGACGTACCGGCGAGCCCGTCGGCAAAGGCGGCGCTGAAGGCCCTGACGCCGGAAATGCTGAACCTGAAGGAGCTCGCCGGCGATCCCGTCCGCATGGTGCATACGAAGGCTCCGGGCAACGGCCAGTCGTTCGGCGGCATCAAGGTCGAGACCGACTACGGCTGGTTCGCGGCGCGCCCCTCCGGCACCGAGGACGTCAACAAGCTCTATGCCGAGAGCTTTCGCGACGCCGAGCATCTCAAGCGGATCCAGAGCGAGGCGCAGGCGGCGCTGGCGAAGGTGGGATGAAAGGGCGAGTAGCGAATAGGGAGTAGCGAATAGGGTTCTTGCCGTTCCCCATTCGCCATTCGCTATTCGCCCCTGCCCCCTTCCCTCCCGCCCCCCGCATCGGATATCGATGGCTGGACAACGACCTGACAGCCATCGGTGAGACCGGATGCGAAGCTCTTCGACTGCCTTGCGCGTCATCTTCAGCGCGCTCGCAACCTCGTTCATGCTGGTTGTCAGCGCCGCGGCGCAAATGGCGCCGGAAGCGGCCGCGCCGCGTCCGAGGCCGGCGCCTTCCTTGCGCGCCGCAGCCTGCCATAGCGGCCAGAGCTTCGACCGGTTTCTCGCCGAGCTGAAGCAGCGTGCCATGGCCGACGGCGTGTCGCAGAGCGCGATCGCGGCCGCCTCGCCATACCTCACCTACAACCAGGGCATCGTCAACCGCGACCGCGGCCAGCGGGTGTTCGGCCAGCTGTTCACCGAGTTCGCCGGCCGCATGGCAGCAAGCTACCGGATGCAGAACGGCCAGCAGCACATCCGGATGCATGCGGCGGCGTTCGCGCGCGCCGAGAAGGAGTATGGCGTGCCGCCGGCGGTCATCGCCGCGTTCTGGGGCCTGGAGAGCGATTTCGGCGCCAACATGGGCAACCTGCCGGTGCTGCCCTCGCTGGTGTCGCTGGCCTACGACTGCCGCCGCAGCGAGCGCTTCCAGAACGAGACCGTCGCCGCGTTGAAGATCATCGACCGCGGCGACCTCACGCCGTCCGAGATGATCGGCTCCTGGGCCGGCGAACTCGGCCAGACTCAGTTCCTGCCGACCCACTACGTCACCTATGCGGTCGATTACGATGGCGACGGCCGCCGCGACCTCCTGCGCAGTGCGCCCGACGTGATCGGTTCGACCGCCAACTACATCGCGACCGGGCTGAAATGGCGCCGCGGCGAACCCTGGCTGGAGGAGATCCGCGTGCCCCAGACCTTCCCCTGGGAGCAGGCCGATCTCACCGTCAAGGCGCCACGCAGCAAATGGGCCGGCCTCGGCGTGACCTATGCCGACGGCCGGTCGCTGCCGAACGATCCGCTCGAAGCCTCCGTGCTGCTGCCGATGGGCCGCAACGGCCCGGCGTTCCTGGCCTACGCCAATTTCGCGGCCTATACCGAATGGAACAACTCGCTGATCTATTCGACCACCGCGGCCTATCTCGCCACCCGCATCGCCGGCGCGGCGCCGATGCGCAAAGCCAGCGGCCCGGTCGCGCAACTGCCGTTCAACGAGATCAAGGAGCTGCAGCAGCTCCTGGTGAAGGCCGGTTTCGACGTCGGCAAGGTCGACGGCGTGCTCGGCCAGCAGAGCCGTATCGCGGTCAAAACGATGCAGTTGCGGCTCGGGCTGCCGGCCGATTCCTGGCCAACGGCGGAACTGCTCGTAGGCATGCGCGGCACACCGCGGGCGCAGGCGGCGCCGGCTTCAGCGACAGCGACACGGTAGGTGAGCCGACATCATCGCGCGACGCTCCTCGTCTCTCAATTGCTGATGACCTATTGTCCGACTTCATGCGACCGTGTCGTCCGCTCTTGGCTATTCCAATTTATCACCTTGGAATTGGACCGCCAGACGATCGCTCAGGACAAAAGCGCGAGCAGACGGACAATTGAAGCCCAATTTGGCTTGTAGCGCCGATCTTCATCCTGACCATGTTCGGCCACCCAGGCTCGTCGTTCTCCACGACCTCGATCCGGCATTTCGTCCACGGCTTGGCGAAATCCTCTAGGGGACGCGTCTACAATCGCCGTGACCTCAGCGTGAACGACTGGAATGCACGGCGACCGCAAAATCAGAAAGATGCAGTTGCATTCTCTTGGACGCCGCCCCATCTCCGAGGGCGCGCGCTTTCGTCGCGACGTCTCCTGCCAAAAGAGAGCATCATGTCCTTTTACGATTCGACCGTGCCGGCCTACCTCCAGATCCTCGGCAGCCTGTCCGGCCTGCTCAGCAAGGCCGAGGCCCATTGCGAAGCCAAAAAGATCGCCCCCGAGGTCCTGCTCGGCGCTCGCCTGTATCCGGACATGCTGCCGCTCTCCAAACAGATCCAGCTCGCCTGCGACTTCGCCGCCAAAGGCTGCGCCCGGCTTTCCCACAGCGAGGTCCCGAGCACACCCGACACCGAGACGACGTTCGCCGAGCTTCGCCAGCGGCTTGCCAGAACCATCGATTACCTGAAGACGTTCCAGCCGGCGCAGTTCGAAGGGGCCGATAGCCGCGACGTGACCTTTCCAAGCGGGCCCAACACCACGCTGACCCTGAAGGGGCAGGACTTCGTTAACCGCGTCTCGTTTCCGAACTTCTATTTCCACGCCGCGATCGCGCACGGCATCCTCCGCCACAACGGCGTCGAAATCGGCAAGCGGGACTTCCTCGGGGTTGCCTGACCCCCTTTTGTTTTCTGCAGCAGGCTACCCAACGAACGGCTTGTTGCGGCGGCCCCGATCGCGCAGCTCGTTTGCGTCGGACGGATACCTCCTGGCATTGCGCTGTTCGCGGCAATGCACAATTGACCACAACCCCCTCCTCTCTCCTGGAAAGACCCGATGAGTGCATCCAAATTGTTCGAGCCGCATAAGCTCGGTCCGATCACCCTGGCCAATCGCGTCGTGATGGCGCCGCTGACCCGCAACCGCGCCGTGGACGGCCTCGCGCCGGGCCCGCTGACGGCCGAATATTACAGCCAGCGCGCCTCCGCCGGCCTGCTGATCTCCGAGGCCAGCCAGGTCTCGCAGCAGGGCCAGGGCTACCAGGACACGCCCGGCATCTATTCCAAGGAGCAGATCGCCGGCTGGCGCAAGGTGACCGACGCGGTGCACGCAAAGGGCGGCCGCATCTTCGTCCAGCTCTGGCACGTCGGCCGCATCTCCCATGTCTCGCTGCAACCGAACGGCGGCGCCCCGGTCGCGCCCTCGGCGATTCCTGCCAAGAC
This sequence comes from Bradyrhizobium sp. SZCCHNR1051, assembly GCF_032489615.1. Taxonomy (NCBI): domain Bacteria; kingdom Pseudomonadati; phylum Pseudomonadota; class Alphaproteobacteria; order Hyphomicrobiales; family Nitrobacteraceae; genus Bradyrhizobium; species Bradyrhizobium sp. SZCCHNR1051. Next base: position 201,084 of record NZ_JAUEYJ010000011.1, read on the forward strand.
CAAGACCTTCGTCGGCGGCACCTTCACCGACGTCTCGACGCCGCGCGCGCTCGAGCTCAGTGAGATTCCCGGCATCGTCGCGGCGTTCAAGCAGGCCGCGCTCAATGCGATCGAGGCCGGCTTCGACGGCGTCGAGATCCACGGCGCCAACGGCTATCTGCTCGACCAGTTTGCCAAGGACGGCGCCAACAAGCGCACCGACGCCTATGGCGGGTCGATCGAGAACCGCGCAAAGCTGATGCTCGAGGTCGCCAAGGCCGTCTCGGAGGCGATCGGCGCCGACAAGACCGGCATCCGGCTGTCGCCGGTGACGCCCGCGAACGACATCTCCGATTCCAATCCGCAGGCGCTGTTCGACTACATCGTCGACCAGCTCGCTGCGCTGAAGCTCGTCTACATCCACGTCATCGAGGGTGCGACCGGCGGTCCGCGCGACGTCGCGCCGTTCGACTACGCGTCGCTGCGCAAGCGCTTCAAGGGCACCTATATCGCCAACAACGGCTACGACCTCGCGCTCGCCAACAAGCAGCTCGACGCCGGCGCCGCCGACCTGATCGCCTTCGGCCGCCCCTTCATCGCCAACCCCGACCTGGTCGAGCGCCTCAAGACCGGCGCCCCGCTCAACGAGCTCGACCGCGCCACGCTCTATGGTGGCGGCGAGAAGGGCTACACCGATTATCCAACGCTGAAAGCGGCGCAAGCGGCGGAGTAGTCGCCATCACGTAGGGTGGGCAAAGCAGCCGCCCGCAGGGCGGCCGCGTGCCCACCATGCCTCCGCGAGAGCGGAGGGAGTGGTGGGCACGGCGCACGAGAGGCCGCGCCTGTCGCGACATCTCGCTTCGCGCCTTTGCCCACCCTGCGCTTCTGCGATCCGGCACATCCCCACCTATATCATGCTGCCCGGCAGGAAGCACCGCACATCGATGCGCAGGCCCGTATTCAGCTCGCGATAATACACGGGCCATACCATCGTCCGGCCGGCGCGATTGGGCTCGGTCACCACGGCCTCTTCCGGAACGACCCACCATTGGCCTTCAATGCGAACACGGTAGCGGCCATCCTTCGTGTCCCAATCCGTGTCCGAGAGCGCGGTGCCATCCGCATCCGAGCAGCACAGCCCCTTGCCCGAACGCAAACTCTCGAACCAGCCTTTGAGCGGAGAATTGGCGTAACGCCCATCGAGATCGCGCGCCGCCGCATCGCCAAGCAGCAGAGAATGCGCCCCCAGACTGCCGGCGAGAAGCACGACAGAGATTGTCGCTCGTACCCAAGGAGGCACGTGGGGCCGGTGAACGGCATCCATCGATGACGTGATGATCGATACAAGGCTTGAATATCTACGGCTCACGTGCACCACCTCGCTGCTCGATACGATGCGCAATAGCTGGTCGGGTTCTGTGGCGGAAGTTCGTAGTTGGAGGAGGCCGGCAGCAACTAATCGCGATGCTTCGCAAATTCCAGAAGCGCGCAGCGATCTCGTTCACGAGGTCAGCGGGATAATTGCCCAAAATCCATCGTGAGCAGACTCATCGACGATTCATACCGGCTGCGTAGGGTGGGCAAAGCAGCCGCCCGCAGGGCGGTCGCGTGCCCACCGTGCATCCGCGCAAGCGGAAGGAATGGTGGGCACGGCGCGCGGTGGAGTTGAGCTCGTGGCATGCAGTGTCGCACGCGCGCCTTTGCCCACCCTACGGCAGCGGAGACACGTCACGCCTTTGGTCAAGCAACGACAAGGCCGGGATTGCTCCCGGCCTTCTACGTCGTGCTTCGCAGGTCCTGCCCGAGGCAGCCGCTTCAGAACTCCGCGCGCACCTTCAGCAGCGCCGACTGCTCGAGATACTGGCTACCCACCACGGCGTTGTAACCCAGCGAGATCGACTGACGCTCGCCGAACGCCACCAGCTTGAGCGCGGCGCCCAGCTCGGCCAGGTTGCGCTCGGGCGACGGTCCGGCGGCGAGGAAGGTCGCGCTGCCGCCGGCAAAGCTTGCGGTCACGTTCTGCGCGGTGTTGCCGAACTCGTGCCGCCACGCCGCCAGCGTCTCCAGGCCGAAGCCGTAGGTCGATGTCACCAGCAGCGGAACGGTCGAACGGAAGCCGAGGTTCGAACGCACCGAGTTGGTGGTCTGCCTGGCGATCGCGAGCGCGGCACCTGCGGTGCTGATCTCGATATAGGCCTGCTGATCGAGACGGCCGTAGGTCACGCCGGCGAACGGCGTCAGCACGGCCTCGCCGAGCTTCACCGGGACACCGAACTCGCCACGCACCAGCGTAAGCCAGCCCTTGTGGCTGCCCGAGACGGTGTCGGTAAAGCCCGCGAAGTTGACGCGGCGCGTGGTGGTGTAGTCGACCAGCGCGATGCCTGCGGAGCCGTTGACGTACCAGGACGGCTGAACATAGGCGGCGTACACCGTGCCCTGATAGTGCTGCATGCCGACCGCATCGCCGGCGGCGGTCCGATCGTCGATGCTGCTGGTGGCGTAGCCAAACGCAGCACCGACGCGGAACGCATTGTCGATCCGCTGATCGATGCCGGCGACGAGGCCCCCGGTGTTGCCGCTGTAGCCGGCAACACCCGCCACGTCACGCTGCGAGGCATTGGTGCCGATCAGGCTGCCCCAGACGGTGCGCTCCGGCTCGGGCGCGATGGCCGACGCCAGCGGCGCCTTCACCGTCGGACGAGCCTTGGTCGGATGGTAGGCCATCAGCATCGAGGCGAGCGGATCGGCGTCGTCGGCGAACGCCGAGGCGACACGCGAATTGGGCGACGCGGCCGCCGCCGTCAGCCGGTTGTCGATCTGGTTCTGGAACAGCGATGCGGTGCCGAGCGGCACCTGGACCTGGGCGCCGTTGACGAGCGGACGCAACTGATCGCCGGCGCCGCGCACCTCCCGGTCGGTGCTGAGGCTCTGCACCGCGCCGCCGAGCGCCTGCAGCCGCGCATTGCTGCCGTTGTAGCCAAGCAGGCCGTCGAGCGCGGCAAGGCTGCTGGGCGAGATGCCGGCGACGGTCGCGGGCGACCGCACGGACGCGTTCAGCAGCAGAGCCCCCGTCGAGGTATCGGCAGTGAAGCCGACCAGCGCGCTGGAGAAATCGACGTCGAGCGGCGTCGCCGACACCGCCGTCGCGACACGGTAGAAGTCGCCATTGCGCACGATGCCCTGAAGCGTCGGCGCAACCGTCCCCGCGCCGGCGAAGGTCACCGCGCCGGTGATGTTGCCGATCTTCGTCGACGGCGCTGCCGCGGTGCCGCCCGGCCCGAAGATCGTCGTGCGCAACACCGCGCCATCGACGAGCTGCACGCCGGCCCCGCCGCTCATGGTGACCTGCGACTTCATCAGGTCGAGCATGCCGAAATTGACGATGCTGGCGAGGCTGGTCACGCCGTCGAGCGTCAGCGAATTGCTGCCGAGGCCGTTCTGCGCGACGACGTTGCCGCTGAAGCCGGTGCCCTTCAGCAGGATGGTATTGGTCGCACCATCCTGGTCGTTGATAATGATGTCGCCGCCGAGCGCGCCGGTGTTGACCAGATTGAAGGTGCGCGCGCCGAAAAACGTCGCCGCCTGGGTGGTGCTGGCGGCGCAAAGCGGATCGGTCGTGTTCGCGCCCGCCGTCGGACAGGCATTGCCGTTGACGTCCGTGCCCGAGCCGGAGCTGCTATAGGTGCCCGCGACGGTGCCTGCGGTCGCCTTCGCAAACGAGCCGCGCGAGGCGCTCTGGTCGACCGAGATCGATCCCAAGATCGTGCCGCTGTTGGCGATGTCGTGCTCGCCCGAGCCCAGATAGAGGTTGCCCTGGATCAGGCCGGCATTGCTGATGACGCTGTCGCGCGGGCCCGAGTTCGAGCCGCTGCCGGTCAGCGGGAAGGTCGATCCCGCCGCAAGCCCCGCGGCCGTGGTCAGCGGATTGGTGTCGAGCGCCAGGATATCGCCTTTGATCACGCCGCCGGCAGTGTTGGTCAGCGTCAGCGCCTTGGTTTCGGTCACCGTCACATTGCCGCCGGCGTCGAACTTGTAGAGCGGCGAATCCGGATTGCTGCCGGGGATCGTATCGAACTCGGCGCCGGCGAAGGCGCCGATGGCCCAGTGCCCATCATAGAAGCGGCTCGCCGCCGTCCAGCTGGTGTTGGCGATGGTGCCGGAGTTGGTGATCGTGGTGTCGGCGCGGCCGTAATAGGCGGCGGCATAGTTGCCGGTCGCCGAGATCGTGCCGCCGGCGCGGTTGTTCACCACGAAGCCGTTGGTGTTGTCGTCGGAATACAGCGCCGAGATGATGGCGAGGTTGGTGCCGTTGTAGCGGCCCGTCGCGGTCGCACCGACGGAAACGCTCAGCTTGGCGGGATCGAACGCGCCGTAGAAATTCTGGGTCGCGGCGAGCGTCCCGGTGTTGTTGACGGTGAACCTGTTGACCTGGCTGTCGGCGACGATGACGTGAAGCCGGCCGGCGCTGAGCTGGCTGGTGGTGAGGCTGAGCCAGCCGGCGTTGTTGATGACGACGTTGTTGACGGCCGGATCCTCGGCATTGGAGAAATTGGCCGCGATCATGCCGCGATCGGCCAGACCGGCCTGGGTGTTGGTGGTGAGATTGCGAACGGCCGTCGAATCCAGCGTGATAATCGTCGTCGGCGGATTGGGATTGTAGCCGGTCACCGGAAAGGCCGGGTTCGCCGGCGTATAGGAATTGCTGCCGCTCGAGGGCGTCGCCGTCGCCGCAGCGGCGTCGTACACGGTGATTGCCGTGCTGATGGTCCCGCTGCAGGTGACGGTGACGCCTGGCGTCGTACATTCGGCCCTTGCCTCGCCAGCAACCATCCACGTCGACAACAACACAAAACTTGCGGCAGCCGCCTCGCTGCGCTTTCTGTTCTTTGACTTCACCTGACGCCCCACGGTACGCAATACACGGCTTCTTGTTGATGACCGATTGTATCGAAACGTGGGCAGGAGCCAGCAAGGCGAAAGTTTCTAGGAGCGCCCGGGACATTGTCAAACTAACAACTGAATTAGTCCCATAGCGCCCGGACTAATTATCATCATCCGCTTCATTTGAAACACCACTCTTCCGCTAGATCTGAAATTTTGACGACAAGGACGGCGGACCGCTCCACCGCGGAGGACAGCGCAGAGATGGACTCGCGCTCCCGGTTCCGACACCTGCAGGCTCCGATCAACAAATGAAAAGGCCGGGATTTCTCCCGGCCTTCTTGCCACGGTGGGGGGCTGCCGTGGCGCGGCGCGGATGCGCCTATGGTGGCTGGTCGTCCGCTCCTGAGGCTCAGAACTTCGCCCGGATGCCGGCATAGGCCGCGAGCGGCATTCCCGGAACCATGCTGCGCGGATCGTTCAACGCGAACGCCGTTCCGCCGCCGGCGGTGTTGAAGCCGGCCGGATCGAACACGGTTCCTGCCGAATAATAGCGCTGATTGAACAGGTTCTGGATCAGGCCGAACACCTCGACGTTCTTGGTCACCTGATAGGACGTGTTGACGTTCACGACCCAATAGGCCGGGACCTTCGGATAGACGTTGGTCTCGTCGTGAAGCAGGTACTGGCTGCCGACATAGTTGACGCTAGCGCCCACCTTCCAGGCGTCGGTCACGGCATATTCGGCGCCGAGCTTCAGGCGATGCGCCGGAATGCCGGGAATGTGGTTGCCGGACACGACGCCCACAGCGGCCCCCAGGAATGGATCGTTGACGTCGAAGGCGCTGCGGAAGGTGGCGTCGATGAAGGTGTAGTTGGCGTAGGCGGTCCACCGGTTCCAGGTCAGGTCGAGCTTGGCCTCGACGCCCTGGCGCAGAGTCGTGCCGGCGTTCTTGAAATAGCCGCGCACGGGATTCGCCGGATCGACGACGTTGATGATGTCGTCGGAGTTCTCGGTGCGGAACAGGCTGAGGCCCCAGCGCAGCCGCCAGCCGTCGTCGACGGCGACCGCCTTGACCGGCGCCTTGCGATAGGCCGGCAGATCGGCGGCGTAGGCCGAGCGGCCACCGGAGATCTCGCCACGCAGACCACCTTCGATGGTGCGTGACACCACCTGCTTCAGCGGCGGATCGGCGATCAGGAAGTTGTCGATCAGGCAGGGATTGGCCGGATCGGAGCAGCCGAGCTCGAGCGGGGTCGGCGCGCGGTTGGCTTCGGAATAGCCGGCATAGGCGGTCATGTTGGGCGTAATCTTGTAGGTCAGGCCGACCACCGGATTGAAGCGCTGGAAGTTGTTGTTGCTGTTCAGGAGCGGCGCGAACCCGGTCTGGTCGCGCAGGTCGATCTGGGCCCAGTTGAAGCGCCCGCCCGCCGTGAGTGACAATTGGGAGGTGATGTCGAACGTGTTGGTCGCATAGAAGCCGAGATAGGTGTTCTTGGCGTTCAGGTTGACCGGCGCGAGACCGGCATTGGGCTGATCGACGAAGACGCCCAGGCCGGTGACGAACAGGTTGTTGTCGACGGTGCCAAGCTCCGATGTCGCCGCAAAGTTGGTGTTGCCGTGATCGACACTGGCGCCGACGACGAAATGATTGTCATGGCCGAACAGCTGAGTGGTCGAGGTAGCCTGCAGCGAGCCGCCATAGCTGTCGGTCTTGACGGTGTTGCGGTCGATCTGGCCCAGCGCCGCATCGCCCGCCAGCGTGTTGGCGGTCGGACCGTTGCGGTTCATCTGGAACTCGGTGCCGGCGGCATCGCTGAGGCAGAACTCTCCGGGAAACGCGCCCGCCGGATCGCAGGCGGCAACCTCGGTGCCGTTGCCGTCGACGCGCGACGACTTGTAATTGCGATAGTAGCCGTTGGCCTGGACCGAGAGCGTATCCGTCGGCGCCCATTTGAGGCTCGCCTGCACCATCTGCATCTGCAGATGCAGCGATTGCGGCCAAGTATAGACGCTGGACCAGCGCTGGTTCAACATCTCGATCGGCGTCGCGGCCACCGAGCCGAGCTTGTTGTCGGCGCCGGTGAAGGAGAGATGGAATTCGGTATTGTCGCCGCGCGCGCCGAAATCGGCATACATGCGCCGGACCTGCGACGCCGACGAATAGTCGCGCCAGCCGCGGTCATAGGCGCCCTCCGCCGCGATGTAGGCCGAGTAGGTGCCGTTGTTCCAGCCGTATTGCGCACCCGACTGGATCCGGCCGAACGAGCCGCCGAACAGCTGGGCTTCGCCGCCTTGATAGGTGAAGCCGTTCTTCATCTCGATCGACATGGCCCCGCCGGTGGCGTTGAGGCCGAACAGCGGGTTGTTCGGCATCAGCGTCATGCGCGCAATCGCCATTTCCGGGATCAGGTCCCAGTTCACGACGTCGCCGAAGGCCTCATTGATGCGGGTGCCGTTCTGGTAGACGGCGATGCCCTGCGGCGTCCCGAGCACGGGCGAGGCAGTCTGACCGCGATAATTCAAGTCGCGCTGGAACGCGTTCCCGGTCTGGTCGCTGAGCGAGACCCCGGGCACCGATTGCAGGATGCTGTCGAGCAGCGTCGGCGCGCGGCTGTGGTCGAGCTCCCGCGCCCCGATGGTTTCGACATTGGAAGGAATCTTGTCCTTCGCGATCTCGCTGCCCTGAACGGGCGAGACGCCGACCACCTCGATGGTCTGCAGGGTTTGCTGCGCGAACGCAGCCGTAGGCAGTAACGCACACGTCGCGAGAAGCGCGCTCTTCAGCGCCGACAGTCTGGTCAAGACGTCCCCCAGTTTCTTGTCGACCGGCTCTGGCGTCTGCTCATGCCCCTGAGCCCCACCCGCACCAGAACTGGCCGATTTACCCGTTTACGAACGTTAACATTCGTAAACAGCCCTCCAGTTCGTCGCAACGGGCAATATTCTTCGGGACCTAGGGACAATCTTCCCGGATCCGGAAAGTGGCGATCAATTCGCCGAGCTATCTCCCAGCCTCGGCCGCACTGTTGCACCCGATCCTGGTTTGCAAGGGAACTCACATGGTAGAGGAAGCATCGGCGCCGTCGGCGCCATAAGGGCAAGACCTTCATCGGATGTATCGCGTTCTGCTCGTCGATGACCACCCGGTCGTGATCACGGCCTGCCGCTGGCTGCTGAACGAAGCCGGGATCCGCTCGCTGTCCGAGGCACACGATGCCGAGAGCGGGTACCAAGCCTATATCCGCGACCGGCCGGACGTCGCGATCGTCGATCTGCGTCTACAGGGACGGGAACTCGGCGGAATCAGTCTGATCGAACGCATGCGGTCGCACGATCCCCGCGCCCGAATCCTGGTCTTCAGCATGCACGCCGATCCGCGTATCGTCCGCTCCGCGATCGACGCCGGCGCCAACGGCTATTTGCTAAAGGACGCCCCGCCGCACGAGCTGCCAAAGGCATTGGAACAGGTTCGAACCGGCGGCACCTATCTTGACCCGCAGCTCGCCACCCGCATCGCCCTGCTCCGCGCCGATCCGGACGGCATGGCGGCCGCGGCATTGACCCCGCGCGAGCGCCAGGCACTTGCGCTGCTGGCTCAGGCGAAATCCTATCAGGCGATCGCCGACCAGCTCGGCATCAGCTACAAGACCGTCATCAACCTGACCTACCGGCTGCGACAGAAGCTCGGGGCGCGCAGCCTGCCCGACCTGGTTCGTCTCGCAGTGGAAATGTCCCGCCCAAGCATGTGAGGGCCAATCGCCGTCCCTGCCGGCCCGCCACGAGCATCCGCCTGAAAGGCGAGGGCCTGCGACGGTCTCCCATCACAGGCCCTCGAGCTCATATCTGTGTCGCGTCGGTCCAGTGCGGACCGACGTCTCACTTCAGCAGCTTGGCCACCGACTTCAGCTCCTTGGAATCGAGCGTGCCGTCATGGTCAGGATCGGCCGCCTTGAAGCGGCCTTCCACCAGCGCGAGATACTCGTCCTTGGTCAGCGTGCCGTCATTGTCGGGATCAGCGGCCTTGAGATCCTTGGCCGAAACGCGGCCGCGCAGCTCCTTGGCGTCGAGCGTGCCGTCGTGGTCGCGATCGAGACGATCGAACAGCGCGCCGGCGGCCGTGCGGACCTCGTTCATGTCGGCGGTGCCGTCCTTGTCGGGGTCGATCGAGGTCAGCAGCTTGGAAGGGGCCGGTGCACTGACAGCGATCGTCGACGTGCCGACGATCGCGGCCATGCCGACGGCAGCGGCCGTCATCATCAGTTTCCAATTCATCGAATTGATCCTTTGTCTCCGCCGTCCGGGGGGCGGCGATGAAGGGCACGAAAACAACCTATGCGAGCGTCGGCGGTTCACCGGCAACGCGCCACACATCACTTTGACCTATGGGAGGCCTTGTCATTTCGCAAGTGCAAGAACGCGACGCCCGGGAAATTCCCGCAAGAGCGTCGGGACTAGAACCTCGGTCCGTGCAGGAAATATCTCCCCGGACGGTCGCGACGCGGACCGCTATCGTGGTCGAAGACACCTCCTCCTGCCTCGGCCCGGGCATTGGCGACGTGGCGTCCGCGCTTGGCGACATGCCTTGCGGTTCTGGCACCGCTCCCCGATGACGCCTGTCGGACTTGCCCAACCTGACCTCTCTTGCCGGCCTGGGTTTGATTCCACCACGCTTCCAACTGGTCCCGCAGCGACTCCTCCGCGAAGGCGCGTCCATCCGGCAGCAGCGTGGACAGAAGGAGTGTGAGCACCAGTCCGAGCCGCATCGGCTGAGCGGACAAGCGGCGACGATGACCGGGTGTGTGAAGCACGGGCGTGTCCATTCTCTGGCTGATCCGGCGATCAGCAATGCATGCTGCAGCACATGTTTTCCTCGCTCTATGACTTCAATGTGTTTGCAACACGCCACATTCATCGCCGCCCTGAGATTCACTCGCGAAATGGCCGCCATATTGTCCCGGTCAAAATGTCCCGTTCGACTTGGCAAAACATCCCTATTCCTCATCGAGACAGGAAGGGCCGGAGCAATTGCGGCATTCAACGACTGATCGTTTCCCGATCGCGTCATCTTTCAGCCGACAGGCCCGCATGTTTTCGCCCCGCCGACTCGTTAGCTCATCAGTTGAAGGGAGCGCGGGGACATGCAGCCGAACGGCATCGCCAGGAGTGCAAGAAGACGATCGCGATTGTACATGGCTGCCGGTGCTCTCGTTCTCGCGCCGTTCGGTGCAGCGGCCGAGGAGATCCAGGGCAATGACCCCGCCTCGCCCGGACATTTCCAGGTCGAACAGCGCTTCGGCTATCTGACAACCTTCAATCCGCAACAGAACGGCGGACGCCGCGTGCCGCAGCGTGCGGTCACCGGCGAGACCGAGATCGGCTACTCGCCGACCGAATGGTACGAGATCGCGTTGACCTCGCCTTACGCCTTTGCCCGCACCAATGTGCCGATGGCGCTTGGCAATGTGATGGACAATGGCGTGCCCGGCTATTCATTTCAGTCCGGCGGCGTCACCATTCGCCAGACCTTCATCCAGGGCGACCGGCTTGAGCGCACCGTCTTCCTCGGCCTGGTGTCACGCACCATCCTGGCGCCGCAGGGCGGCCTGACGCCAGACCTGTGGGTCGCCAACAAGGCCGGAGCCGGCCAGCCCGGCGCGCCGCGCTTCGTGCAGGAGGCCACGCCGCGGGTGGCGCAGATGTTCACGCCGATCATCGGCGTCAACCTGCCCAACGACTATCAGCTCATCTTCAACGCCAACATGACCTTCGGCATCGACGGCGCCGGCTCGGCCTTCGAGCCCTCGGTGCGCTTCGTCAAGCGCCTCAGCGATCGCTGGACCATCGGTATCGAACACTTCTCCAATCTCGGACCGTTCGGCTACATCCTGCCCTGGAATCAGCAGATGCAGACGCTCTACGCAGTCGCCGACACCCGCTTCAAGGGCTTCGAGCTCAGCTTCGGCGTCGGCTACGGCCTGACCAACGCCTCGCGCGGCCTTGCCGTCAAGACCAGCATCGGCAAGGATTTCTGATCCGCGCGCCTTCATCCCATGACCAATCATAAGAAAAGGACACTCGTCATGCGTCGCCTCGTCACCGCCTGCGCGCTTCTCATGCTTGCCGGCTCCGCCGCGTCCGCCGAGGACGGCCCGCGCTTCCTCAACCGCACCGGCCAGACCATCGTGAAAATGTACCTGGCGGCCGCCGGCACCAAAACCTGGGGCGCCGACCAGTGCAAGAACGACGACGAGGGCGAGGTCGACCACAATGAGCGCATGACGCTGGTCGGCGTGAAGTCCGGCCGCTACGACATCAAGCTGTCCGAAAAGGGCGGCCGCACCTGCGTCGCCAAGAACATCGAACTCAAGGAAGGCGCGCAGTTCGTCGTGCGCGATACGGATCTGACCGAGTGCAGCAAATAGGCGGCACGCGGCGGCACCGATATCGCCCTGGATGGCGCCGCGTTCAGCGCGGCCTCAGATGGAGGGGGACCGTGCGCGAGACCTGCGCCTGAGCCATCGCCGGCGGAAAGCGCGGGAACGGCGCGGCGCGTTCGATGATGCCCATCGCCGCGCGGTCCAGCGCCGGCGAGCCCGAGCTTCCAGCGAGCCGTCGCGACAGCAGCCGTCCGTTGCGATCGATCACGACGTTCAGCATGACGGTGCCGCTCGCGCCATTGCCGTCGGAGGGATAGGCTGCGGCGCGGCGGATCTGCGCCACCACCTCGGCGTTCCAACTGGCCTGGCCCTCGCGCGCCCCGACGCTGTCCTCGCCGGGATTGGGCGCCGACGCGACACGTGAAGGCCGGGCCGCCGGCGCCGCAGCCGGCTTCGGCGGTGCGGGCTTCCTCTCGGCCCTCTCCTTCGTCTCCTTCTTCTCCACTGGCTTGCGCTCGACACGCTCGGGAACGGGCTTCGGCTCCGGCGGTATCGCCTCGATCGGTTTCGGTGGTGGCGGCGGCGGCAAAATAACATCGTCTGCACGCGGCGGCTCGGGCGCGAGCGCGACCTGTGGCGCGGGCTCCGGCGAGGGAATGACATCCGGCACCGGCTCCGGCTGCGCCATGACCTGCGGCTCCGGCTCGGAGGGAGCCGGCGGGACAGGCTCAGCGACGGCCTCGCGCGCGACCGGGTCGTCCTTCACCGGCTCGTCCTTCGGCGGCTCCACCGGCGGCGGCTCGGACGCCGGCGCATCCTGCGCCGTCGGCGCCGGCTCGCTCACCACCGCCGGGGTGAACACGACGTCGAAGGCCGGCGCCTGGGCACGTCCCTGCGGCGCGGGACGCAGCAGCAGATAGCCGACGGCGAGCCCGACATGCAGCCCGCCCACCACCAGCGCGGCGATGGTCCACAGCGTCCGCTCCCGGCGCTGCTCGTATTCGAACGGATCGAGCGTGAGGACGCTCACTGCGCGCCCCGGTCTTCCAGGGCGACGAGCGCCACCTTGGTGTAGCCGGCACGGCGCAGCGTGTTCATCAGCGCCATCACCTCGCCATAGGGCAGCGTCTGATCGGCGCGCAGCAGCACGCGCTGCTCGTGATCGGACTTGGTGGCGGCATCGAGCGAGGCGGCGATGTCGGCCTGCGCCACGCTCTGGTCGCCAACGGCGAGCGAGCGGTCGGCCTTGAAGGTGACGAAGACCGGCGTCTCCGCGCGCGGCTGCGGCTCGGCCGAGATCGCCGGCAGGTTGACCGGGACGTCGACCGTGGCGAGCGGCGCGGCGACCATGAAGATGATCAGGAGCACCAGCATGACGTCGATGAACGGCGTCACGTTGATGTCGTGCGTCTCCTCGAACTCGTCGGGGCGCCGGGCAAGCTTGACGGCCATGACTCACTCCGCCGGATTGGCGATCGACAGCATCGGCGCCTCGACGGCGCGGATGGCGCTGCGCCGCGTTTCGGCGGGCCCGGCGTGCTGACGATCGAGATCGCGGCTGAGCAGGCGCATCACCGCCACCGACGCATCGGCGATGACGGCGCGATAGCCGCCGGTGGCGCGCGCGAACAGGTTGTAGATCACGACCGCGGGAATCGCGGCGGCGAGGCCGAAGGCGGTTGCGAGCAGCGCTTCCGCAATGCCCGGCGCCACCACCGCGAGGTTGGTCGTATGCGCATGCGAGATGCCGATGAAGCTGTTCATGATGCCCCAGACCGTGCCGAACAGGCCGACGAACGGCCCGACCGCGCCGACCGTGGCGAGAATGCCGATGCCGCGGCCGATGCGCGCCACCGCCGCCGCCTCGATCCGCTCGAACTGCCAGGAGACGCGCTCCTTGATGCCGTCGGCGGGAAGGCCACGCGACTTGTCGATTTCGTCATCGGCGACGGCCAGCAGCCGGCCGACCACACCGTCGTCGGCGGAAATGCGCCCCGTCGCATCCGACAGCGCGCGCGCGGCCATCGCGATGCCGAGCGCGCTGCGCGAGGTGCGCAGTGCCGCGCGGAGTTGGATCGTCTTCACCACCAGAACGGTCCAGGTTGCAACTGAAGCCAGCGCCAGCCCGATCATCACCGCCTTCACGACGATGTCGGCCTGCATGAACATGGTCCAGGGCGACAACGCCTCCGGCAGCGTGCTCGCGATATTGGCGATGTGCGCCTGATCCATGGCCGTACTCCCTCGGTGGCCCCGTGGTTGGTGATCACGATCCCGGCGTGGATCGCATGGGGCCATGCCGGATCGTGTCGAGGCCTTGTTGTTTCGTGTCGTTGGGGCAAAGTCACGGCGAAGATCGCGACAATCCCGATCGTCAAAGAGTGCCGCCTGTCCCCACCGGCTTCAAGGCACTTGCTGCGTGGAAGTTGTCCCATGCGATCCTGGAATAATTCCCGAATGGAACGGGAAGCCCCTCACCTCTGGGCCAAAAGAAAAGGCCGGGATTGCTCCCGGCCTTCGTGATGGGATTGCCCGGTCGAGCCGGACGACGACTTTAGAGCGTGCGCTCACTTCGCCTCAGCGCGCTTCGGCGGGGTGGCCGGCCACGACTTGATCAGGGTGTCGTAGTCGATCGTCTCGCCCTTCGGCTTCTCGTTCGCGAGCTTGCGCTGCGGAGCGATGTTACCGTCCTTGGCCGACTTGTTGAACCAGAACTCGGCCGATTCCTTCTTGTTCAGCTTCGGACCGCACTCGCCCTGGACCTTGGACTTCTCGAGACGCTCGAGGACGGAGTCCTGGGCGGCTGCGAGCGCATCCATCGCGGCCTGCGGCGTCTTCGCACCGGACGACGCATCGCCGATGTTCTGCCACCACAGTTGCGCCAGCTTCGGATAGTCGGGCACGTTGTTGCCGGTCGGGGTCCACTGCACGCGTGCGGGCGAGCGGTAGAACTCGACGAGGCCGCCGAGCTTCGGCGCACGCTCGGTGAACGACTTGTCCCAGATGTCGGATTCACGGATGAAGGTGAGACCGACATGGCTCTTCTTCAAGCTGACCGTCTTGGAGACGATGAACTGCAGGTACAGCCAGGCGGCCTTGCGGCGATCCGGCGGGGTCGACTTCAGCAGCGTGAGCGAGCCCGCGTCCTGATAGCCTAGCTTCATGCCTTCCTTCCAGTAGGCGCCGTGCGGCGACGGAGCCATGCGCCACTTCGGCGTGCCGTCAGCGTTCACGACCGGCAGACCCGGCTTCACCATGTCGGCGGTGAAGGCGGTGTACCAGAAGATCTGCTGGGCGACGTTGCCCTGCGCGGGCACCGGGCCAGCCTCGGAGAAGGTCATGCCCTGCGCCTGCGGCGGCGCGTACTTCTTCATCCAGTCGAGATATTTGGTGATCGAGTAGACCGCCGCCGGACCGTTGGTGTCGCCACCGCGCTCGACCGAGGAGCCGACCGGACGGCAGCCTTCCATGCGGATGCCCCATTCGTCGACCGGCAGGCCGTTCGGGATGCCCTTGTCGCCGTTGCCGGCCATCGACAGCCAGGCGTCGGTGAAGCGCCAGCCGAGCGAGGGATCCTTCTTGCCATAGTCCATGTGGCCATAGACCTTGACGCCGTTGATCTCCTTGATGTCGTTGGTGAAGAACTCGGCGATGTCCTCATAGGCCGACCAGTTCACGGGCACGCCGAGGTCGTAGCCATACTTGGCCTTGAACTTGGCCTTGTAGTCCGGATTGGTGAACCAGTCGTAGCGGAACCAATACAGGTTGGCGAACTGCTGGTCGGGCAGCTGATAGAGCTTGCCGTCCGGAGCGGTCGTGAACGACTTGCCGATGAAGTCGTTGACGTCGAGATAGGGGTCGGTGACGTCCTTGCCCTCGCCCTTCATGTAGTCCGACAGCGCGATGGTCTGGCCGTAGCGGAAGTGGGTGCCGATCAGGTCGGAGTCGTTGATCCAGCCGTCATAGACGTTCTTGCCGGACTGCATCTGGGTCTGCAGCTTCTCGACGACGTCACCTTCCTGGATGATGTCGTGCTTGAGCTTGATGCCGGTGATCTCGCTGAACGCCTTGGCGAGCGTCTTGGCTTCGTACTCATGCGTGGTGATGGTCTCGGAGACGACGTTGATCTCCATGCCCTTGAAGGGCTCGGCGGCCTTGGCCAGCCACTGCAGCTCCTTCAGCTGATCTTCTTTCGAGAGCGTCGAGGGCTGGAATTCGCTGTCGATCCACTTCTGGATCGTGGCGTCGTCGGCAAGCGCCGGCACGGACAGCGTCATGGTCGCGGCGAACAGCGCGGCAGCGCTGGTCATCGCGAGATAGCTTGCCTTGGTCAGGTGATGCTTCCTAGGTTTCAAGTGTCGCATGCTTTCCTCCTTGAGCGACGTATCCAGGTCCGGGTTGCCCCCGGATCTGCCCTTCCTCGCCTGCCTCAGACGGTGCGAAAGATCGCAACGGCGGATGCAAGCGAAATTGCGGTCGCGAGCCACAGGCTCGAAACCTCAAAACTGTCCTCGCCGACCGGCAGGGTCGCGATCGTGTCGGTGCCGACAAGCCCGATCCAGACGAGGTGAATGACGGCGGCCGAGATCAGCGAGATGAACAGACGGTCGCCGCGCGTGGTCGGAATGCGCAGCACGCCGACGCGCTCGGCCTCGGGATAGCGCGCGGCGAGTAGCGTCATGACGCCGAGGGTGCAGGCCAGCGCGGCGAAGAAGATCGCCGTCGGCGCAGTCCAGGCCATCCATGCGATGCTGTCCATGGCTATCAGCTCCAGGCGATAATGGACCCCCTCCCCCGCTTGCGGGGGAGGGTTGGGGTGGGGGCGCCGCGAGTCCGACTGCCCAAGAGAAGAGATACCCCCACCCGTATCGCATCTGGCGATGCGATACGGCCTCCCCCGCAAGCGGGGGAGGCGGAACGGAGGCCGTCGCGGATCGTCTGCATCATCACACCCGCCCCAGCGCGAAGCCGCGCGCGATGTAGTTGCGGACGAACCAGATGACGAGCGCGCCCGGGATGATGGTCAGCACGCCGGCAGCCGCGAGCAGGCCCCAATCCATGCCGGACGCCGACACGGTCCGGGTCATCACCGCCGAGATCGGCTTGGCATAGACCGAGGTCAGCGTGCGCGCGAGCAGCAGCTCGACCCAGGAGAACATGAAGCAGAAGAAGGCGGCGACGCCGATGCCGCTCGCGATCAGCGGCACCAGGATCTTCACGAAGAAGCGCGGGAACGAATAGCCGTCGAGGAACGCGGTCTCGTCGATCTCACGCGGGACCGAGGACACGAAGCCCTCGAGGATCCAGACCGCGAGCGGAACGTTGAAGATGCAATGCGCCAGCGCGACCGCCCACGGCGTATCGAACAGGCCGATCGCCGAGTACAGATTGAAGAACGGCAGCGCGTAGACCGCGGCCGGCGCCATGCGGTTCGACAGCAGCCAGAAGAACAGGTGCTTGTCGCCGAGGAAGCGGTAGCGCGAGAACGCATAGGCCGCCGGCAGCGCCACGAGGATCGAGATCACCGTGTTGAGGATCACGTATTTCAGCGAGTTGATGTAGCCGGAATACCAGCTCTCGTCGGTGAAGATGCGCATGTAGTTGGCCAGCGTCGGCTGATGCGGCCAGAGCGTCATCGTTGTGACGATCTCGTTGTTGGTCTTGAAACTCATGTTGACGAGCCAGTAGATCGGCAACAGCAGGAAGACCAGGAACAGCGAGATGATGATGCGACGGCCCGGAATGGTGTTCATCACGCGCCCCCTTTCACCGGCCGGCGCTCGGCGCCGGCATTGGTCATGATGGTGTAGAACACCCAACACACGATCAGGATGATCAGATTGTAGACCAGCGATAGCGCCGCCGCTTTGCCGAGGTCGAACTGGCCGAGCGCGATCTTGACGAGCTCGATCGAGATGAAGGTCGTCGAATTGCCCGGTCCGCCGCCGGTGACGACGAACGGCTCGGTGTAGATCATGAAGCTGTCCATGAAGCGCAGCAGCACGGCGATCAGCAGCACGCGATGCATCTTTGGCAGCTGGATTGCGGTAAACACCGCCCAGCGCGAGGCGCCGTCGATCTGCGCAGCCTGAGAATAGGCGTCGGGGATCGACTTCAGGCCGGCATAGCACAGCAGCGCCACCAGGCTGGTCCAGTGCCACACGTCCATCACGATGACGGTGGCCCAGGCATCGAGATCGTTGGACACGTAATTGTAGTCGATGCCTATGCTCGTCAACGCATAGCCAAGCAGGCCGATGTCGGGCCGGCCGAAAATCTGCCAGATGGTGCCGACCACATTCCACGGAATCAAGAGCGGCAGCGCCAGCACGACGAGGCAGAAGGCCACGGTCCATCCGCCCCGCGGCATCGACAGCGCCACGACGATGCCGAGCGGCACCTCGATGGCCAGAATTGCGAGCGAGAAGATCAGGTTGCGCCCGAGCGAGGCGAGGAAGCGGCCGCCGAGATCGGTCGAGGGATCGAGCAGCTCCTTGAACCAGCCGACACCGTTCCAGAAGAACTGGTTGTTGCCGAACGTGTCCTGCATCGAATAGTTCACGACCGTCATCAGCGGCAGGATGGCGGAGAACGCCACCAGCAGGAACACCGGCAGCACCAGGAACCAGGCCTTGTTGTTGATGGTCTTGTCCATCACTCAGGCTCCCTCGACGAGACGGCTGTCGGCATAGACATGGACATAGGCTGGATTGAACTTCAGCCCGATCGCCGAGCCCTGCGGCGAGAAGCCGGCCGGCAGTCGCGCGGCGAACTTGACGTCGCCGACACGAACGCGCGCGAAGCGGATGCGGCCGAGATCGTCGACGCGCTCGATATTGGCATCGAGCAGGTCGGGTCCGGGCTGAGCGACATCGACGAATTCCGGACGGACGCCGATCTCGATCTTGGCTCCGGCCGGCAACGCGTCGTAGCTGCGCGCCAGCGTCAGGGTGTGACCGTCGATGCGGGCTTCACGTCCCTTCACCTCGGCCGAGAGGATGTTCATGCCGGGCGAGCCGATGAAATAGCCCACGAACGTATGCGCGGGCTTGTCGAACAGCTCGGCCGGCGTGCCGCTCTGCACGACGCGGCCGTCATGCATCACGACGACGGTGTCGGCGAAGGTCAGCGCCTCGGTCTGATCGTGGGTGACGTAGATCATCGTCAGGTCGAGTTCGCGATGCAGCGCCTTCAGCTTGGAGCGCAGCTGCCATTTCAGCTCGGGATCGATCACGGTCAGCGGCTCGTCGAACAAGACGGCGGCGACGTCGGAGCGCACCAGGCCGCGGCCGAGCGAGATCTTCTGCTTGGCGTCGGCGGTCAAGCGCGTGGCCTTGCGGTTGAGGTACGGTGTGAGATCGAGCAGACGCGCGATCTCTGCAACGCGCTTGTCGATCTCGGCCCTTGGCACGCCGCGGTTCTTCAGAGGAAACGCAAGATTTTCGCCCACCGTCATCGTGTCGTAGATGACCGGAAACTGGAACACCTGCGCGATGTTGCGTTCGCGGGTCGAGGCTTTGGTGATGTCCTTGCCGTCGAACAGGATCTTGCCGTGCGAGGGCGTCAGGATGCCGGAGATCAGGTTGAGCAGCGTGGTCTTTCCGCAGCCGGACGGGCCGAGCAGCGCATAGGCGCCGCCCTGGCGCCAGGTCATCGTCACCGGCTTCAGCGCGTAGCTCTCGATATCGCCGCTGTTGCCGTTGTAGGCGTGGGCGAGATCGACGAGGTCAATGCGGGCCATGCGGCATCTCCCTCAGATCGCCGGCGCGGCGACCAGGCGGTCGCCGGCGTCGAACACGAACACATTGGACGGATCGAGCACCGCGTCGAGGATCTCGCCGGGCTCGTATTCATGGACGCCGTGCAGCACGGAGACCCAGTTCATGCCGTCGCGCGTCAGATGCACGAAGCTCTCCGATCCCGTGATCTCGGTGACCGAGACGGTCGCAGGAAAGGCATGGCGGCCGTGGCTGCCGTCGCCTTTGCCAAGCCCGAGTTGATGCGGGCGGAAGCCGACGCGGTAGGCGCCATCGGGCAGATCAGCATAGAGGCCGACCGCCGGCGCCTTGACCCCGCCGGCATACTCCACGCTCTCGCCGCGCTTCTGGATCTCGACCGTGTTCATCGGCGGATCCGAGAATACCTGGCCGACACGTAAGGTGTCGGGTCGGCGATACACGGCCGCGGTATCGCCGGCCTGTAGCGCCTGCCCTTCCCACATGCAGATGGTGCGGCCACCGAGCAGCAGCGCCTCCGACGGCTCGGTGGTGGCGTAGACGAAGATCGCGCCCGAGGCCTCGAAGATGCGCGGCAGCTCGGTCCGCAGTTCCTCGCGCAGCTTGTAGTCGAGATTGGCGAGCGGCTCGTCCAGCAGCACGAGGTCCGCCCCCTTCACCAGTGCGCGCGCAATCGCCGTGCGCTGCTGCTGGCCGCCGGAGAGCTGCAGCGGCGTGCGCTTCAGATAGGGCTCGAGCCGCAGCAGCCGGGCGGCTTCCGCCACGCGCTTCTCGATCTCCTGGCGCGACTTGCCTTGCACGCGCAGCGGCGAGGCGATGTTCTCATAGACCGAGAGCGAGGGATAGTTGATGAACTGCTGATAGACCATCGCGACCGAGCGCTGCCGCACGTCGGCGCCGGTGACGTCCTTGCCGTCGACCAGCACCCGCCCCGTGGTCGGCCGGTCGAGGCCGGCGAGCAGTCGCATGATCGAGGTCTTGCCGGACAGCGTTGGCCCGAGCAGCACGCTCAGCGTGCCGCGCTGCAACGTCAGCGAGACGTCGCGAATGGTGGTCACGCCGTCGACGATTCGGGAGACGTGATCGAGCGTGACGCTCATGCGCGCCCTCCCGCCTCACGCGCCGGCACGGCGGAGCGCTCGCGATTGGCTGTGATCCACGCATCGAGCGCGGCGATCTCAGCCGCCGACATCCGCAACCCCAGCTTCGATCGACGCCACACGATGTCCTCGGCCGTCAACGCCCACTCGTTCGTCATCAGGTACCTGACTTCACGCTCCGTCAAGGTGCCACCGAAATCCTGGCCGAGATCGGCCAAAGATGTCGCACCGGCGAGCATGGCCGCAGCCCGCGTGCCATAGGCATGGGCGATCCGCTTCGCATGTGCATCCGACAGGAACGGATAGATCTTGCGGAGATCCGCAATCAACGGCGCAACGGCCGAAACCTTCATGTCGCCGCCGGGCAGCGGCGCCTTGCCGGTCCACCCCTCCTCCGCCTTGCCACCTTTCACATAGGGCGCGAGACGCTCCAGCGCCTCTTCCGACAGGCGCCGGTAGGTGGTGATCTTGCCGCCATAGATCGACAGCAGCGGCAAGCCGCCGGGCGTATCGAGCTCGAACACGTAGTCGCGGGTCGCCGCCTTGGCCTCGCTGGCGCCATCGTCATAGAGCGGACGCACGCCGGAATAGCTCCACACCACGTCGGCCGGCGTCACCGGCTTGGCGAGATATTCCCCGAGCGCGGCGCAGAGATAGGCGATCTCCTCGTCGGTCGCCTTCACCTTGGCCGGATCGCCCTGATAGTCGCGATCGGTGGTGCCGATCAGCGTGAAATCCTGCTGATAGGGAATGGCGAAGATGATGCGGCCGTCGGCGTTCTGGAAGATGTAGGCGCGGTCGTGGTCATAGAGCTTGCGCACCACGATGTGCGACCCCTGCACCAGCCGCACTTTCGCTTTCGCATTGACGCCGGCGCCGGTCGCCAGCACCTGCTCGACCCAGGGACCGGCGGCATTGACCAGCGCGCGCGCCTTGATGGTCTCGCGCTCGGCGGTCTGCGTGTTCTCGGTGGTGACCAGCCAATGGCTGCCATCCTGCCGGATTTCGATCGCGCGCGTGCGGGTGCGGATGACGGCGCCGCGGTCGACGGCATCGCGCGCGGTCAGCACGACCAGACGCGCATCGTCGACGAAGCAGTCGGAATATTCGAAGCCCTGGCTGTAGCGCCCGGGGATCAAGGGGCGGCCGACCTCGTCGCTGCGCAGGTTCACCGACCGCGTCGGCGGCAGCAGCTTGCGGCCGCCGAGATGATCATAGAGGAACAGGCCGAGGCGCAGCAGCCAGGCCGGGCGCAGGCCCGAATGATGCGGCAGCACGAAACGCAACGGGCGGATGATGTGGGGCGCGATCTGCCACAGGATTTCGCGCTCGATCAGCGCCTCGCGGACCAGCCGGAACTCGTAATATTCGAGATAGCGCAGGCCGCCATGCACGAGCTTGGTGGACCAGGACGAGGTTCCGCTCGCCAGATCATTCATTTCACAAAGGAAAACGGAATTTCCGCGTCCGGCCGCATCGCGCGCGATGCCGCAACCGTTCACGCCGCCTCCGATAATGGCGAGGTCGTAGATCCGCTCCAACAGACGCATCCCCCGGCAATCGCCTTGACTGTGGCGATTTCACTTTCGGTTTCGAGTTAAACACAAACGAAAGTGAAAGCAAATCGAAATTCGCATGTTGGGCCGCGATTGGGCAAAACCTGCCCAAACCGGGATCAAGGAGCCTGCGAGAGTGGCGGAAAGTCAGGCGCGGCGGAGCACGGCGGACCCCGCCGTTTCGGTTGCCTCCGCGGCGTCGTCGGCGTCGGCGGCGGGCATCGCCGAGACCACCTCGATGCCGCGGCTATGGCAGAGGCTGGCCAGTCCGTCCGGCAGTGGCCGGTCGGTGACGAAGGTCTGGATCTGGCTGAGATGGGCGATGCGCACCGGCGCGCTGCGATGAAGCTTGGTGGAATCGGCGACCAGCATCACGCTGCGGGCATTGGCGATGATGGCCTGGGCGACCTGCACCTCGCGATAGTCGAAGTCGAGCAGCGCGCCCTCCTCGTCGATCGCGGATGCGCCGATGATCGCGTAGTCGACCTTGAACTGGCCGATCAGCTGCGTCGCCGTCGATCCGATCACGCCGCCATCCGAGCGTCGCACGGTGCCGCCGGCCACGATCACCTCGATGCGCGGATGCGGATAGAGCAGCATCGCGACGTTGAGATTGTTGGTGATGACGAGCAGGTCCTGGTGCGACGACAGGGCGCTCGCCACCTCCTCCGTCGTGGTGCCGATGTTGATGAAGAGCGAGGAGCCGTTCGGAATCCGCGCGGCGGCGACCGCGCCGATCGCCTTCTTCTCGTCGGCAGCGACGAAGCGCCGCGCCTCGTAGGCGAGATTCTCGACGCCGGAGGCGATGATGGCGCCGCCATGGATGCGCGTCAGCGCGCGCTGCTCGCACAGATCATTGAGGTCCTTGCGGATGGTCTGGGCCGAGACTTCGAAGCGGCGCGCGAGATCCTCCACCATGACGCGGCCGGAGGCGCGGGCGATGTTAAGGATGTCGGTCTGGCGTTGGGAAAGGACGGCCATGGCAAGCTTTCAGGACAAGCTGCACCATGGTGATGCTGATCGAGTCAAGCGTCAATCGGCGAAGCATTGGGCGCATCGCAGCAATCGCCGGCTCGGAGCACGTCCGGCGCGGCACGGTCCGGCTGACGTGCGCCGGCGGCCGCGTGCGCCAAGCTCGCTCAGGCGGCTGCGCTCAGCTCGCCGGTCACGAGCCGAAGCGCGGCGCGTTCGGCTTCGCGGGCATTGCGAAACACCTGGCCCTCGAGGGCATTGAAGCGGTGGGACGCCGCGAAGAAGCGGAAGCCGCCACGATCGCGGACGACGATCCCCGCCGCCTGGGAGCTGACCTCGATGATATAGGTGTCGGACATTGCGAAATCCCGTCGTTCATTCCGGGGCGTATAACGGAGCTCTATGACGAACGTTCCGGTCCTGGAGCCGCCGGCTATCCGATCTGCATGCCAACAGGAAATTGTGTGGATGTTATGTTGGCTGCGCTGCACGCGCCTTCGCCGTCACGACACGGCCGAATCAGCGTGGATCATTCGGGACGAGCGTCGGCCTGCGCAGCGACGCATCGGCCCCGCCGATGCGATCGTGATGCTGACCGAGCAACTGATAGATGGTGCGCAGATCCTTCAACACCTCGACTTGATCTTCACGAAACGCACTGAGCTGATTCTCGTAGACACAAATCCTGCGCTCGGCGTGGAGAAGCCGCTGCTGCAGCTTCTTCAGGACCTGCAAGATCAGTTTCTCGTCGACGTCCGACATGGACTTCCTCCCACCCTGTTCGCGCACCGCGCCCCGCCATTTCCCTGTGCCGGCATTTTTTTCCGGCTGGCCCTTTTGGCCTTGTTGATCGGAAGCGGACTACCAACCTCGATGCCCGTCCGATGCGCCACTCGAAGCGCGCAATGAGGCAGAGACGCGGCATCGCGCCTCCAAGCAACCAGAACTTGCAAATATCGTAAACACGCCTGCCCTGTGGACAAGGCCTACATCGCGCGAGATTGATCGGCACAGACGCCGCAAACGCGAGCTCGAATGAGCGCGCGCCGCCGGATCACGGTTCCTATGCCAAGCGAGTGGCATATGCCGGGCATTAACTGGTGTTATTTTGGCGGCAGACCAAGATTGCGATCAGGCCGTGGTCGCCCCGTCGCGCCGGATCGGCTGCGGCCGGCCGTCGTCGTCGATCGAGACGTAGGTGAAGTTGCCGTCGGTGACGAGGATCGGCTGCTCCTCCTTCCGGCGCAGCACCCAGGCTTCGAGACGCACCGTCATCGAGGTGCGGCCGACGCGGACGAGATGCGCATAGACCGAAACGAGATCGCCGACATAGACCGCCTTGCGAAAGTTCATCGCCTCGATCGCGACCGTCACCGTGCGCGACTTCGCGACCTTGGCGGCGTACACGCCGCCGCCGACATCCATCTGGCTGAGCAGCCAGCCGCCGAAGATGTCGCCATTGGCATTGGTATCGGCCGGCATCGCCAGGGTGCGGATGCAGAGATCGCCGCGGGGCTCGGTCGGCGCGGACAGCGCGGCATGGACGGTCGCTTCGGTCACGTCGGATGGTCTCCAATTGCGGGAGCGTTCAAGAGGCGTCGAGCAAGACCATCAGTCGGGCCTCGCCATTTCGAACATCGCCTCCTGCATGATCTCGAAATAGTCGCCGCGACGGCCGGCGCGGACGATCGGATGCGCCAGCGCAGTCTGATAGACCCCGTCCTTGATCAGCGTCTTGTCGATATGCACGCCGACCACCTCGCCGAGCGTCAGCCAGGCCTGCGCCCTGGCGCCATCGGCGCCCTGCAGCTGAATGATCTGCGTCACTTTGCATTCGAACGCCACGGGGCTTTCGCCGACCCGCGGCACGTTGACGAATTTGCACGGCACCGGCGTGACGCCCGCGAGCTTGAACTCGTCGACCTCGCGCGCGACATGCGCGGCGGTCGCATTCATCTGCGTCGCCAGGTCGCGCGTCACCAGATTCCAGACGAACTCGCCGGTGTCCTGGATGTTGGCGACCGAGTCCTTCCACTGCGTCGAGGAGAAGCCGATGATCGGCGGCGTGTAGTTAAAGGCGTTGAAGAAGCTGTAGGGGGCGAGATTGACGTGACCGTCCGGATCGCGCGACGAGATCCAGCCGATCGGACGGGGCGCGACGATGGCATTGAAGGGATCGTGGCGCAGGCCGTGGCCGTTCTTCGGTTCGTAGAAATGCAGATCCCGTTCAGTCACGCGGCCGTCCCTTCCGTCATTGCGCGGAGCGCAAGCGAGAGCCGCACACGCCGCCCTGGATTGCTTCCGCCGTCGCCCTTTGGGCTATGGCGGACAGGTCGCTTCGCTCGAATGACGGCGAACTTAGCTTGCAGCGCCCCTGGAACCAAGCCCTGCCAGCACGAAATCGATCATCTCGTCGACCGTCGGGCCCGGCTTGGTCGCGCATTGCGCGATCATCTGCGGATGGAAGAAGCGCATCATCGCGGTCGTCGCACATTTTGCAGCCAGCGGCAGATCGGTGACGGCGAATTCGCCGGAGGCCGCGCCCTGCCCGATCACGCGGCCGATGATCTCGGTGATCAGCAGCATGTGCGCCTCGCAGACGTCCCAGCTCTCCTCCATCGCCACCGCGACCATCTCGTGCAACTTGTTGTCGCCGACATAGCGCTCGGTGTTCATGCGATGAATGGTGCCGAGCAGTTCGCCCAGCCGCGGCGCCGCAGGCCCTGCCCGCTCCGCGATCGCGATGGCAGCCGCCTCGACCTGCGCCATCAGCGTGCGGGCGACACCCCGGTGGATCGCCTTCTTGGAATCGAAGAACCGGTAGACATTCGCCGGGCTCATGCGGAGCTCCTTGGCGATGTCGGCGACGGTCGTCTTCTGGTAGCCGATCTGTCGAAACAGACGCTCAGCAACGACGAGAATGCGTTCGTGCGTATCGGATTCGATATGGTCGGAAACCAGGGTCATCATGCCTGCGATCTTGTTGGTCCTTCATTCGGCGGCCTCGGCCAAAGGAAGCGCGGGCCTCGGCACGTCAACGTGCTGCGTTGCGGAATGATCCGCGTCCTTCGCTCCGCGCTCGTCCAGGCTCTTGCGGAACCATAGGGCATACAATCCTGGCAAGTACAGCAGCGTGAGAAAGGTTGCAACGAACAACCCGCCCATGATGGTGATCGCCATCGGGCCCCAGAACGCCGAGCGCGACAGCGGGATCATGGCGAGGATCGCGGCCAGCGCGGTGAGCACCACGGGCCGGGCGCGGCGCACCGTGGCCTCGATGATCGCGTCCTTGCGGGTCAGACCATGGGCGACGTCGGTCTCGATCTGATCGACCAGGATCACCGCGTTGCGCATGATCATGCCGGCAAGCGCAATCAGGCCAAGCAGCGCCACGAAGCCGAACGGCGCGTTGGCGACATTGAGCCCGAGTGAGGCACCGACAATGCCGAGCGGCGCGGTCAGGAACACCAGGATCAGCCGCGAGAAGCTCTGCAGCTGGATCATCAGCAGGGTCAGCATCACGATGACCATCAGCGGAAACAGCACGAAGATCGAGGCATTGCCCTTGGCGGATTCCTCGAACGCGCCGCCGGCCTCGATCCGGTAGGCGGGCTCGAGGTGGTTACGGATATCCTGTAGCTTCGGCGAGATCTGGTTGGTGACATCGGGCGCCTGGACCCCGTCCGCCACGTCGGCGCGCACGGTGATCGCCATGTCGCGGTTGCGCCGCCACAGGATCGGCTCCTCGTGGGAATACTCGATCCTGGCGATCTGCTGCAGCGGCACCGCGATGCCGTTCTTCGAGGTGATGGTGAGATCGCCGACATGGGCGAGATCCAGCCGCTCGGACGGCGCCGCACGCGCGACGACGCCGACCTTCTCGATGCCGTCGCGGATGGTCGTGACCTGCACGCCGGAGATCAGCATCGCCAGCGATTGCGACACGTCCTGCGGGGTCAGGCCAAGTGCGCGGGCACGATCCTGGTCGACGACCAGCTTGAGGTAGGGCGACTGCTCGTTCCAGTCGAGCTGCGGATCCCTGACGTTCGGGTTCTGGCGCATGACGTCGCGCACCTGGTAGGCGATCTCGCGCACCTTGGCCGCATCGGGGCCGATGATGCGGAACTGGACGGGGAAGCCGACCGGCGGACCGAAATTGAAGCGATCGACCCGGACGCGCGCTTCGTTCAGCTCGCCATTCGCAGCCGCGGTCTCGATCTTGGCCTTGATGCGCTCGCGCGCGGCGACGTCCTTGGCGACGATCACGATCTCGGCGAAGGCTTCGTTCGGCAGTTGCGGGTTGAGACCGAGCCAGAAGCGCGGCGAGCCCTGCCCGACATAGGCGGTGTAGGTCTCGATGTCCTTGTCGTCCTTCAAGAGCGCTTCGGCCTTGCGTGCCGCCTTCTCGGTGACGCTGAAGGCGGTGCCCTCCGGCAGCCGCAGCTGCAAGAACAGCTCGGGCCGCTCCGACAGCGGAAAGAACTGCTGCTGGACATGGCCGAAGGCCACGATCGATGCCGCGAAGACGCCGACCGTCGCGGCGACGGTGGTGATGCGATGCGTGACGCACCAGCGCACGATGGCGCGCAGGCCGCGATACATGCGCGTGTCGTAGACCGCGTGCTCGTCATGGCCGTGATGGGCCTTCATGTCGGGCAGCAGCTTGACACCGATATAGGGCGTGAAGATCACGGCGACGAACCAGGACGCGACCAGCGCGATGGCGACGATCCAGAAGATGCTGCCGGCATATTCGCCGACGGCCGAATTGGCGAAGCCGATCGGCAGGAAGCCGGCGGCCGTGACCAGGGTTCCGGTCAGCATCGGGAACGCGGTGGATTCCCAGGCAAAGGACGCAGCGCGCATCCGGTCCCAGCCCTGCTCCATCTTCACCACCATCATCTCGACCGCGATGATGGCATCGTCCACCAGGAGGCCGAGCGCGATGATGAGGGCTCCGAGCGAGATGCGATGCAGGTTGAGCCCCATGATGTTCATGACGATGAAGACGAGCCCGAGCACCAGCGGCACCGACAGTGCCACGACGATGCCGGTGCGCCAGCCGAGCGCCAGGAACGACACGAACAGCACGATCACCAGCGCTTCGACGAACGAGTGCACGAACTCGCTGACGGCGTGCTCGACCACCTTGGGCTGGTCGGCGATCTGCTCGATCTCGATGCCCTGCGGCACGGCCTTCATGAAGTCGTCGGCGGCGGCGTGGACGTCCTTGCCGAGCTCCAGGATATTGGCCTCCTTGGCGGTGACGACGCCGATGCCGAGCGCGGGCTTGCCCTCCTGCCGCACCTTGAAGCTCGGCGGATCGACGAAGCCGTGGCTGACGGTGGCGATATCGCCGAGCCGGAACACGCGTCCGTTGCTTTCGACCGGCGTCTCCGCGACCGCCTTGGCGCCGTCGAGCGCGCCGGTGACACGCAGCGGCACGCGCTGCGACGAAGTTTCGACCGTGCCGGCCGGAGTCACATTGTTCTGCTTGGCAAGCGAATCGAACAGCGCCTGCGGCGTGATGCCGAGGGTGGCGAGCTTGGCATGGCTGAACTCGACATAGATGCGCTCGTCCTGGGTGCCGTAGAGATTGACCTTGGTGACGCCGGCGACCTTCAGCAGGCGCTGGCGCAGGCCTTCGGCGGTCTTCTTCAGCTGCGCATAGTCGGCGCCGTCGCCGGTCATCATGAACAGGATGGAATCGACGTCGGAGAACTCGTCATTGACGAACGGACCGATGATGCCCGACGGCAGCGACGACTGCACGTCGTCGAGCTTCTTGCGGATCAGATAGAACAGGTGCGGCACCTGGGCCGGCGGGGTCGAATCGCGGAAGGTCACCTGCATCGCGGTGAAGGCCGGCTTCGAATAGGTCTGCACCTTCTCGAAGTAAGGCAGCTCCTGCAGCTTCTTCTCGATGGGGTCGGCGACCTGGCTCTGCATCTCAGTCGCCGTGGCGCCGGGCCACATCACCGAGACGTTGACGACCTTGACGGTGAAGAACGGATCTTCGGCGCGGCCGAGCTTCTGATAGGAGAAGAAGCCGGCGACGCCGAGCGCGACGATCAGGAACAGCACCAGCGGCGGATGATTGACCGCCCAGGCCGACAGGTTGAACCGCTTCATGGGTGCTCTCCGAGATTCGATATCACTGGTCCGAGCCGTTGCTGTTAGTCACCGTCACCGCGAGCGAAGCGACCTGTCCGCCATAGCCCAAAGGGCGACGGCGGAAGCAATCCAGAATCCGCCTGCAGAAAACAGTCTGGATTGCGCCGTCGCTTCACTCCTCGCGATGACGACCGTTACGTTCGTCATTCCGGGGCGATGCGAAGCATCGAACCCGGAATCTCGAGGTTCCGGGTTCGCACTACGTGCGCCCCGGAACGACGGCAGAGCTAGAACGTCAGCGCCGACACGACGCGCACCCTCTGGCTGGGATCGATCTTCTGCACGCCGAGCGCCACGACCTTGTCGCCTTCGTCGACGCCTGACGTGACGAGCACGTCCTTGCTGTCATAGGCCTTCACCTTCACCGGCTTCAGCGCCACCTCGCCCTTGTCGTTGACGACGTAGAGCGACGGATCGCGGCCATCGCTGAACAGCGCCGACAGCGGCAGCCGCGCGACGCGCGTGGTGGCGGGATCGGCGAGCGTCAACGTCGCAGTCATGCCGAGCGAGACGGCGTCGCCGGCGTCCGGCAGCGAGAACTTGGCGAGATAGGTGCGCGTCGCGGAATCGGCGGTGGGCGCGATCTCGCGCAGCTTCGCCGCATATTGCTTGTTTGCCTCCGACCACAATGTGACGTAGGCGCTGCCGGTCTTGGCGCGCTCGAGCAGGGTTTCCGGGATCGCGACCACGGCCTCCTTCTCGGCAAAGCGCGCGACACGGATCGCGGCCTGGCCGGCGGCAACGACCACGCCTGGCTCGATCATGCTCGCGGTGACGACGCCGCGCGCGTCGGCAACCAGCGTCGCATAGGACAACGAGTTGCGTGTCAGCTCGACCGAGCGCTCGGCGCGATTGAGCCGCGCCCTCGCCTCGTCGGCGGACGCCCTGGCCTGGTCCATCTGGGCATCCGTGGTCCAGCCCTTGGCGCGCAGCTCCTTGGCGCGGGTCTCGGCAGCGGAGGCCTGCGCCAACACGCCGGTGGCGGCGCGGAATTCGGCTTCGGCCTGCTCGGCCTGCAGCTTCAGGTCGACCTCGTCGAGCGTGGCGAGCGGCTGGCCGACCTCCACGGTCTGGCCGACCTCGACCAGGCGCTTGGCGACCTTGCCGGCGACGCGGAAGCCGATATCGGCCTCGATGCGCGGCCGGATGGTGCCGACGAAGCTGCGCTCGGGCGTCTCGGCCTCGTAATGGACGGGCGCGACCAGAACCGGCCGGACCGGCTCGGCCTTCTGGGCGACGGTTTCATTGCACCCGGCCAGGGCGACGGCCATCGTGGCCAGCGCAAGGCCGGTCAACAGCTTGGAATAGCTCGCGAAAATCAGGCGGATCAACATGGGGCACCCTCGCTGCTCTTACGAGGAAGTGTCGAATGTCGAATGACGATTGTCAATATTCGTCAGCAATCATGACTTCGTGATCATCTGGACATGTTGCCGCAGGTGCTCAGTGGAGCGGCAGGCCGGCTCGGAACTCCGCCGTGCGCTCACCCGCCACCGATTCCGGGGCCGTCCGCCGCCGCGGTCGAGCCCGGCCCCGCAATCAGGGCATGCACCGTGCGGCTTCACTCCGCGGGCGCCTGCCCGGCGAATTCGACCTTGCTCTCGTGGCCACCGAAGAACGCGAGCAGCCCGGCGATCAGCGGCAGCACCGACAGCGCGAGCAGGCCGTGGGTGGTGGAGCCGGTCGTGTCCTTGATCCAGCCGACCAGATAGGGGCCGCCGAAGCCGGCGAGATTGCCGATCGAGTTGATCAGCGCGATGGCGCCGGCCGCGGCCGTACCCGACAGCCATGCCGTCGGCAGCGTCCAGAACACGCCGAAGACACAGAACACGCCGATCGCCGCGACCGTGAGCGCAACCATGGTGAGCGTGGGATCGCCGATCATGCTCGATGCGGCCAGCGCCACCGCGATCAGGATCAGCGGCGCGCCGACATGCATCACGCGCTCGCGTGTCGCATCGGAATGCCGCGCCCACAGGATCATCGCGACGGTGCCGAACGCATAGGGGATCGCGGTGACGAAGCCTGTCTGCACATTGGTCAGGCCGAATGCCTTGACGATCTGCGGCAGCCAGAACTGCATGCCGTAGAGCGCGCCGACGAAGCCGAAATAGATCAGGCTGAGCACGATCACCTTGGGCGACGACAGCGCCTCGCCGAGCGTCATGTGTCCGGCGGCCTGCTTCGCCGCAGTCTCGGCCTCGAGCTTCGCCGCGAGCCAGGCCTTCTGCTCCGCGGACAGCCAGGTCGCATGCTCCGGCCGGTCGGTCAGGTAGAACCAGGTGACGACGCCGAGGATGACGGAGGGGATGCCCTCGATGATGAACAGCCACTGCCAGCCCTGCAATCCCATCAGGCCGTGCATGCCGAGCAGCAGGCCGGAGACCGGCGCGCCGATCACGGTCGAAATCGGCACGGCAACCGCGAAGGCGGCGAGGAAGCGCGCGCGATACTGGGCGGGGTACCAATAAGTGAGATAGAGGATGATGCCGGGAAAGAATCCGGCCTCGGCGACGCCGAGCAGGAAGCGCAGCGTGTAGAAGCTCCACGGGCCTGAGACTACGGCCATCAGCGCCGAGATGATGCCCCAGGTCACCATGATGCGCGCGATCCAGCGGCTGGCGCCGAACTTCTCCAGCGCCAGATTGCTCGGCACCTCGAAGATGAAATAGCCGATGAAGAAGATGCCGGCACCCCAGGCGAACACCAGCGGCGAGAATTTCAGCTCCGCATTCATGGTCAGCGCGGCGAAGCCGAGATTGACCCGGTCGAGATAGGAGAAGAAATAGGCCAGCACCAGAAACGGAATCAGGCGCCACGAGATGGCGCGGATGGTCGCGGACTCGATATCGGAGCGGCCAAGCGCGGCCGGACTGGTGGCGGACGGACTCATCGATCTCCTCCCCGGAGCTTTCTGGACATTGATAGTTGAAGGCGGTGTTGAGCATCGGTCGTGGCAAGTCAATCGGAAAACCTGACATCCCACAGCCCGTCGGCGCATCGCGGGGGCGCGGCGCGCGCATGACGCCCTCCTCGCCCGAGATGCTCATCCGCGTCGTCGGCATCCTGCTCGGCATCTGGATCGACCGGATCGCGATGCGGCCTGCTTGGGCATAGGCCTGCCAACGGCAAGCCGCGATATCAACCGAAAGCTCAGGTCGGCCCCGCGCCGGCGCGGCTGAAGAAAGCGTTGAGCTCCTCGGCCAGAACGGCAGGCTGCTCTTCCGGAATGTAGTGGCCGCACGAGGAGATGGTGATGCCCTCGACGTGATCGGCGACCTCCCTGAGCGGCGCGGCCATGTCCACGATCGACCCCTGGTCGGCACCGACGGCGAGCACCGGCGGCTTCAGCTTGCCTCTTTGTTTCAGCTCGCGGTTCTGAAGCGCGGACAGTGCGGCGGCACGATAATAAGCGAGCCCGGCGCGCAAGCCGCCGGCCTTGGTCAGCACGCGGGCGTATTCGTCGAGATCGCGTTCGGAGAACGCTTCGGGATTGGCCCCTTTGCGGCGCAGGAACCAAGCGAGATAGTCGCGTTCGCGGCCGTGGATCAGCATCTCCGGGAGATCCGCGACGGCGTGGAACGCGAAGTGCCAAGTGCGCCACGCGCGGTCTGGCGCGAAGGGCAGCGCCTCGGGCAGCGTGACGCCGGGAATTCCCGCATCGAGCAGGGCCAGGCTGCGCACCTCGGCTTCGAACAGCGCCGCATAGGGATAAGCCACCCACGCACCGATATCGTGGGCCACCAGATGATAGCTGGTGACGCCGAGTTGCTGCAGCAGCCGATGCACCGCCGTGGCCAGGGTCTGAGTGTCGTAGCCTTCGGCTGGCCGGTCCGAATCGCCCTGCCCGGGGAGATCCGGCGCAATGACCCGATAGCGCGACGCGAGCAGCGGCATGAGCTTGCGCCAGGCAAACCAGCTTTCGGGAAAGCCGGCGAGCAGCACCACGACCTCGCCGGCCGGCGGGCCACCGCTGACATAGTGCAGCCGAAGGCCATCGACGGTCTCGAAGCGGTGGGTAAAGCCCGGCAACGACGCATCGGCGCGACCGAACGGCTCGGCCGCGACCAGCCGCGACGGACTTTCGGCAGAGATGGCACTCATCAACTCAGTCATGGATCATCCTCCTAATTATAGAACAATCGTTTCCTATTTAGACACGACATCACGCGAACAAGGCGGCAGCTTGGTCTGCCACGGCCATCATCTCGCTCCTCGTGCGCCCTGTCTTGCCGACCACCCGAAATCCCTGGATCACGCAGAACAAGGCTCGGGCCACGACTTCCGCGTCGAGATCCGGCCGGATCGATCCATCCGCCTGGCCCAGCCTGATCAGGTCGCGCAACAGGGTCTCGACCCGCCGTAACGCTCCGCGGACCTTGGCGGCGGCCTCCGCATCCAAGGTGGCGAGCTCGGCCGCGCTGGTCACGACGAGGCAGCCGCGCCGGCCTTCGCTGTCGCTGGCGGATTCCGCGTAGAACTGCAGCAAGGCCTCCAGCTTGTCGCGGCCGCTGGGCTGCGCATCGATGCGCTCGCGCACCTGCTGGTCGCGGCGCGCGATGTAATGATCCAGCGTCGCCAGAAAGATCGCGCGCTTGTCCGCGAAGGCCTTGTAGAGGCTGCCGGTGGCGAGCTTCATGGCCGCGCGCAGTTCGGCCAAGGACGCGGCGTGGTAGCCGCGCTCGCTGAAGACCACCAGGGCCTTGTTCAGGGCGGTGTCCATATCGAACTCGCGCGGCCGACCGGGCCCGCGGCGCTCGGATGACTCCTGTTGCGACCTCGTCATTCCTCCTTTTAGGAAACATTCGTTTCCAAATCAAGAGCACTGAGCGGATCTCCGACGACCAGGTCAGTCTCCAAGCTGAAAGCGCTGGAACCGGTGCAGCTCGTCCTCGATGGTCCGCTTCAGCGCCTTGCGCCGGTCGCCGCGCGCCGCCTTGCCCTCGCCGACCCAGCTCCATTTCTGCATCAGGAGCTTGCCGTTCTGGCGGTCGGTCTTGAGATCGAGCGCGGCGACGATCTCGTCGCCGACCAGCACCGGCAGCGCGAAATAGCCGAACAGGCGCTTGTCCTTCGGGACATAGGCCTCGAAGCGATGATCATAGTCGAAGATCGCCTGCGTCCGCTTGCGCTGGATGATGAGCGGATCGAACGGCGACAGGATGTGCACGCGCTCGGAGCTGATGTCGATCGGCCCCTCCAGCGCGGCCGGCGTCGCCCAGTGCTCCTGCCTGCCGGCGCCCTCCAGCGTCACCGGCACAAGCTCGCCGCGCCGGACCCTGGCATCGATGACCCGGCGCACCGCGGCCTTGCTTGGCGCATTGAGATGGCAGAGCGAATCGAGGCTCACGACACCCTGGGCGCGCAAGCCGCGGTCGAGCAGATAGGCTGCAATCTCGCGATCGTTGGCGCCCTTCGGCAGCCGTTCCCAGCCGAAATGCCGGGTGGTGAGGTCGTAGGTCTTGAGCATGCCGTCGCGGCCCGACACTGTCAGCACGCCCTCGTAGAAGCCGAGCTGCAACGCGCGCTTCGACGGCTTGCGGCTGGCCCAGGCGTGGTCCTTCTCGCGCAGCACGTCGTCGTCGATGTCGCGAATCGTCAGCGCGCCGCCTTGGCGGATCAGCCGCATGACCTTGCGCGTATCCTCCGGCTTCACGGTCTGCAGCCAGCGATGGCCCTCGCGGCGGTAGCGGCGCATCGCCGGAACGAAGTAGCGGAAGTCGTGCAGCGGGATGTAGGACAGCGCGCGTGGGTCCAATATTCGAAGACGGTCTTGTCGGTGCTCTGCGCCTGCCTGAGATCGGCGCGGCGATAGGCGGGAATGCGGCTGAACAGGATGTGGTGATGGCAGCGCTCGATCACGTTGATGGTGTCGATCTGCACATAGCCGAGATGAGCAATGGCGGCGGCGACCGCCTCGGGGCCCGCGCCGAACGGCGCCTCGGCATCGAGCCGCTGCGCGCGCAGCCAGATGCGGCGCGCCTGCGGCTTGGAGAGCGGGATGGGCGTGGGGACAGCGGGCATGCCGCGCAATGGTGCGAGATTCGCCCCCGCTCCCGCAACGGCAAATCAGGCCGGCGAGATCCCCTTGCGGAACCTCACGGCTTGGCCTTGTCCGGAATGCTGCCGGTGGCGATCTCGGCCTTGCAGCTGGCGCGGCCGGGATCGGGCGCACGGCACTTGTAGATGCGGCCGGTCAGGCGGTCGACCAGCCAGGCCGTATCCTCGGCCGGACTTTCCAGGCCGACATAGCGGTTGCCGACCGCGGTGATCAGCGTCGACAGCAGGATCGATGCCGCAATGATGCCAGCCCCGATCAGCGTCGACATGGAACCGGCTGATCCCGTTTGATCCTGACTGCTTGCCCGATGGGATTGATAGTCGCGCCTGTGCGATGGGTTGAACACGGCTTTGCTTTTCTGTTCGCGTTTCTTTGACTACGAATCCACTCGCCGTTCGCGTCCCTTAGGTTTGCGATTTTTTCCCGGCGAACGCTATCCGGTAGAGGCGCATCTGGCCGATTTGTTGTTCGCGGACCGGCCACCTGCCGATCGCTTTGCGGCAGCGCGCGGCGCGTCCCGCGGACCACTCGCTTCGCCCCGCAAGGGCCGCCCAGTCCGGCAACGTGACGTCGATCACATTTGATGCTTTGAACCCGTTCTATCGTTCCCGCATCCAATGGCCATGGGCATGACGACCCGAGGATAACGACAATGACCCCATATTTTGGACGTTTTGCAGTTCAGGCGGCGGCGTTCTCCGCGATGCTGGCGATCGGCGCAGGCACCGCTCTCGCCGGCGAGGCCGTGTCGGCCGACAATATCCTCAACGCGCTGAAGCCGAAGGCCGTGACGCGCGGCATTTCGGTCGGACCGCAGGCGACCCCGCAGGCCGACGCGGCAGCGCAGGCGAAGCAGGCGGCCTTCATCGACAGCATGCGCAACCGCAAGACCCGCTCGCTGTCGCTCGGCGAGCGCGAGCAGATCGCCGAGATCGCGGCGACCAAGCCCAAGATCGATCTCGAGATCCAGTTCGACTACAACTCGGCCGAAATCAGCAAGGCCTCGATGCCGGCCGTGCAGGAGCTCGGCAAGGCGCTGTCCGATCCGAACCTGAAGGGCTCGACCTTCGTGGTTGCCGGCCACACCGATGGCATCGGCAGCGACGGCTTCAACCAGGATCTCTCCGAGCGCCGTGCCGACACCATCAAGCGCTATCTGGTCGAGAAGTTCGCCCTCGCCGGCCAGGACCTCGTCACGGTCGGCTATGGCAAGACCAAGCTCAAGGACGCGGCCAACCCGGCCGATCCGCTCAACCGGCGGGTCCAGGTCGTCAACATGGACACCAAGACCGCGGCGAAGTGAGCGCTCCGCCGCGCATCGCCCCGCCTGCCCACGGTCCCTGGCAGGCGGGGCGCTTTTTGTCCGGATTCAGATCCAGCTCTGGAACAGCATCAGCCGGGTGAAGGTCTGCATCGTCGTGCCGATGAAGGCGGCGCTGACCGGCAGCATCGCGACGAAGCCCAGGATCGCGACGGCGACATAACTCAACAGCACCCAGCGCGGCCAGCGACTCAGCGCATGGACGAGCGCGAGGCTCGCCAGCGTCGCCGACGGCAGATAGTAGTAGATGAAGCTCAGCGCGCGCGGCAGCAGCGCCCAGGGCAGATAGCAGCCGAGATAGAACGCCAGGATCAGGAACGCCGCCGCGCTGCGCGTCGCGATGAAATCCCGGACGCAGATGCCGAGCGCGGCAAGTGCCGGCCACAGCACCAGCGGATTGCCGAGCAGCACCACCGCGGCGATGTCGGTGTCGCTAGTCTTGTCGAACAGGAACCAGACCGGACGGACCAGCAACGGCCAGGTCGGCCACGCGCTCATATAGGTATGGCCGGCAATCGCCGTGGTGACGCTGTCGGCGAAGATGCGCCGCTGCGCTTCGAAGATGCCGATGACGGACAGGCCGTGCAGCGGGACGAAGGTCGCGAGATAGCAAACGGCCGGCATTGCGACGAGGCACAGCACGATCTGCAGCCAGCTCAGTTGCGACCATTGCTCGGGCCGATACCAGTCGGTCGGCTCGCCATCGCCGAGCGAGGTCTGCCAATGCTGCAACAGCTTGATGAGACCGATGATGAGAAGCGCCGTCAGCAGCGGAAACAGCCCGCTCCATTTGCAGGCGATCGCAAGGCCGAACAGCGCGCCCGCCAGCGCGAACACGACCTGCGGCCGGCGCTGCCTGAACGAAAACAGAAAGGCCGCGATCCCGAGCAGGCTGAAGGCGAGCGCGCCGATGTCGAGCATCGCGATGCGCGCCTGCACGAACAGCATCTGGTTGAAGGCCGCGAGCAGCGCCGCCGCGATGGCGGGCCATTGCGCCGCGAACAGCGCCAGGCCGCACAGATAGATCGCGGCCACGGCGAGCCCGCCGAGCACGGTACCGGGATAGCGCCATGCGAAGGCGTTGTCGCCGAACGTCCTGATCGACAGTGCAATCAGCTCCTTGGCGAGCGGCGGATGCATCGGGTTGAGCTGCGGCGTCGCCGGCGCCAGTCCCAGCATCTGCCGCGCCGCCGGCACGTAGTGCACCTCGTCGAAGACGAATTTCGGCGGCGAGGCGAGCCCGATCATCAGCACGACGTGCGCGATCGCGAAGATCAGCAATGCCGTCATCACACAGCGGCGGACCGACAGAGCGCCATCCTGCGCAACCTCGCCGTCCTCGTCGTCGTCATCCCGGCGAGCAGCAGATACCTTCATGGGCCTCCGCGTTGAACTGATCTCACGGTGGCGGCAACTAACCACCGAACGGTCATCGAGGCAAACTTGTGCCCATTTTACAACAACCCCGCGCGCCGTCTTCGGCTAGATTGAGCAGGAAACAATCTTCGGTGTGGATATGAGTCTGCGTCGCCGAACCTGTGTCGCTGCGATCTCGGCGGCCGCCCTGCTGGGCGTCGCGGGCGGCGCAAGCGCCGACAGCCGCATCGGCGAAGCCGTGCTGGTGCAGAAGGACGTGCTGCGCATGGCAGGCGCCTCGAGCAGCCCGATCAGCGTCGGC
Organism: Bradyrhizobium sp. SZCCHNR1051; assembly: GCF_032489615.1. Lineage (NCBI taxonomy): Bacteria > Pseudomonadati > Pseudomonadota > Alphaproteobacteria > Hyphomicrobiales > Nitrobacteraceae > Bradyrhizobium > Bradyrhizobium sp. SZCCHNR1051. The sequence continues at coordinate 238,923 of NZ_JAUEYJ010000011.1, forward strand.
GACGGCGTCGTGCGCAACGAGACTGTGCGCACCGGCAATGACAGTGCCGCGCGGCTCGTCATGATCGACAGCACCAATCTCTCGCTCGGCGCCAACGCCACCCTGACGCTCGACCGCACCGTCTTCAACGACGAGACCAGCTATCGCGACATCGCGATCCGGCTCGGCACCGGCGCGTTCCGCTTCGTCACCGGCCATTCCGAGAAAACCGCCTACAAGATCAACACGCCGCTGGCGACCATCGGCGTGCGCGGCACCATCCTCGACATCCGCTCGCAGCGCGGCCAGACCATGGTCGTGCTGCAGGAAGGCGCCTCGCGGGTCTGCACCCTCACCTTCCAATGCCTCGAGCTGACGCAGCCGGGCGACACCGCGATCATCACCGCGACCGGCCAGGGCCGAAGCGCGATCAAAAAGACCGGCAATCCGTCGTGGAGCTTTGCCGCCACCTGCGCGTCGACATCGGGCCTTTGCACGGTCACCGATCTCGCGAGTAATGCGCCGCCGCAGGACTTCACCGGCATCCTGTGCGGGCGGTGACGATGAGAACGCGCCGCGGTCAGCTTGCTCTCCTGATGACCGCCATCGCCGGCGGGCTGCTCGCGCTCGCCCTGCAGGCCGCGCCGGCCGCCGCGCAGAGCAGTTGCGGGGTGGACAATTTCGCGGCGGCGCTGTGCCCGACCGCGTCGCCGTCGCCGACCTCCTCGCCCACCGCAACGCCCACGCCGACATCGACCTCCAGCCCGACGCCGACGCCCTCGCCCTCGATCTCGCCGACCCCGTCGCCGACGCCCACCGGCGCGGGAAACAGCGCGAACGCGATCAACGGCCTCGCCGACCAGCGCTTCAACCAGATGATCACCAACCGGGTGCTCGGCCTGGTGCTGCTCGGCGTCAACGAGCAGGTCAATTGCAACGACTGCGTCAGCGCGTTCGGCTCGGCCGGCTCGTTCTCGGCCGGCATCCATGGCCGCAAGCAGCTCACCAACAATCTGGCGCTGCTTGCCGGCCTCGCCTACACGCACTACGACGAGGACGGCTACCACGTGACCTCGGCGCCGATCGGCGCCTTCGCGCTGCGCTACGACTTCACCGATTGGGGCTCGTCGCGGCCGTTCTTCGACATCGGCACGATCCTGACGCCGTATGAGCGCGTGCGCTACGGCCGGAGCTATGCGACGAGCCTCGGTAACGTCACGGTGGACGGCACCACCACGGCGTCGAACTACGCGGTCTATGGCCGCGCCGGCTGGATCAGCCGGTTGTCGCCGCGCGACGAGCTCGCGGCGTCGGTCGAGCTATGGCAATTGTGGCAGCACGTCGCCGGCTATCGCGATCCCGCGCTCGCCTTCAACCCGTTCGATGCGACGATCGCCGGCGGCACCGACCGCACCAGCCTGGTCAAGGTCGGCGGCCAATGGACCCACCTGTTCGGCTCCAGCATCGAAGCCAACATCAATGGCGGGTATGTCCAGTCGTTCGCGACCAGCTCCGGCATCGTCGCCGCCGTCACCGGCAGCGGCACGGTGACGCCGACCATGGGCAACCAGGGCTGGTTCGAATATGGCGGACGGCTGGGCTTCCGCCTGCCGCAGGGCTGGATCGCCGATCTGTTCGTCAACGGCACGCTCGGCCCGCAGCCGGTCGGCAACACCATCCACGGCGGCGTCGGCCTGCGCGTCCATTATTAGCGGCTGGCCCGGCGCCGAGCGGATCACCCTCGCTCCGTCAAAATTTCATGATCGGCCTGCGCTCGGGTCGCCTTGACCCGCGCCCGCCGGCGGACCTATTGAATGATAATCATCATTTAAATGCGATGGTTCGCCAGGCGCGCGGAGATCCGATGGACGTTTCCACCCAGGCGACCAGCGAGGCGCGGCGGAGTGTTGCGGCGGCGCCGTTCGAGCCGGCCTCGGAGCCGCCGCGCGCCAAGGCCGCGTCGGTCCGCACGGCATTGCTCTCCGGCCCGGTGCTGCCGGCGCTGTTCCGGTTGGCGCTGCCGACCATGACCGTGCTGGTGGCGCAAACCGCGGTCAACGTCGCCGAAGCGTATTACGTCGGCTTCCTCGGCACCGATGCGCTGGCCGGCGTCGCACTGGTGTTCCCGATCTTCATGCTGATGACGATGATGTCCAATGGCGGCATCGGCAGCGGCGTCTCCTCGGCGGTGGCGCGCGCGGTCGGCGCCGGGCACAACGCCGATGCCGATGCCATCGCCTTCCATGCCATCGTTCTGGCGGTGATCGCCGGCGGCCTGTTCACGCTTGCGACCGCGCTGTTCGGCCCGGCGCTGTACCATGCGCTCGGCGGGCGAGCCGGCGCTCTGGAGGCGGCGCTGCGCTACTCCAACTATCTGTTCGCCGGCGCCGTCCCGGTGTGGATCGTCAATCTGCAGGCGGCGGCGCTGCGCGGCGCCGGCAATGTGCGGGTGCCGGCGCTGGTCACCCTGGTCGGCGCGCTGGTCATGATTCCCGCCTCGCCGCTGCTGATCTTCGGCATCGGCCCGCTGCCGGGGCTCGGGATCGCCGGCGCGGGCATCGCCTTCGGCCTGTATTACTGCGGCGCCATGCTGGTGCTGGTGCGCTACATGGCCTCCGGCCGCTCCAGCCTGCATGTGCGCGTTGCGCGGCTACAGGGCCGGCTGTTCGCCGACATCCTGAAAGTCGGGCTGCCGACCGCGCTCAACGCGGTCATGGTCAATCTCACCGTCATCCTGGTGACCGCGCTCGCCGGGCGCTTCGGGACCTCCGAGCTCGCCGCCTACGGCATCGCCTCGCGGCTCGACTACATCATGATCCCGATCCTGTTCGGGCTGTGCACGGCCACCCTGACGATGGTCGGCATCAATGTCGGCGCCGGCCAGCGCGGCCGTGCGCGCCGCATCGCCTGGATCAGTGCCCTGGCGGGCGCAGCCCTGGTCGGGATCATCGGCCTGATCGTGGCGCTGCACCCGCCGCTCTGGCTCGGCCTGTTCAGCCGCGACGCCGGGGTTCTGCGCGAGGGCGCGACCTATCTGCGCACCGTGGCGCCGGCCTACGCCGCGCTCGGCTTCGGGTTCGTGCTGGCTTTTGCCGGCCAAGGCGCGGGGCACGTGCTGTGGCCGTTCGTCGGCTCCGCCCTGCGCGTGCTGATCGCGGCGGGCGGCGGCTATGCCGCAATCGTCATGCTCGGCGGCGGCATGGCCTCACTCGCCGCGATGGTGACGCTGTCGCTCGTCGCCTACGCATTGGTGTGCAGCCTCGTTCTCTCGCCCCGGATCTGGCGCTCGCCTCATTAGCGCAACGTCCACCGACGGGCGCAATCCAACCGCCTGCAACTCACGACAGTCACCGCCAAATACAAGCAATTCACGCGGCTACTACCAGTGAGTGGTGCGAACGGGCACCTCTCGCTGATCCGGCAAACAGACTGATAACCTTCGGCTCCCACGACCCCGTCCACGGGTTCCTTTATGGAACCGGATTCAGCATGCGGTAATGTCTGACCGCCACTTCCTTGCAGCAGGGGCTCGCATCCGCCGGCGTCGAGCCTCGGACAGCCATCAGCAGGAAGCGTTGCACATGACCGCATCGATTTCGTCGAAGACTCTTCGCGATCTGGCATGGAGATTTGGCCGCGCGAAGGATGGCCAGATCAGCATGATCTTCGCCATCACCATCATCCCCATCCTGGTGTCGGTCGGCGCCGCCGTCGATTTCGCCAAGTCCAGCGACACCAAGGCGCAGTTGCAGAAGTCGGTCGACGCCGCGGTCCTCGCCGGCGTGACCCAGGCCAGCGCGCAGCAGGTCTCGACCGCGAGCGCGGTGTTCTCGGGCAGCTTCAAAGGCCGGTTCGGCACCGGCACAACGGCGACCTTCACGCCCAATAGCGACGGCTCGCTGTCGGGCACCGCGACGACCTCGGTGAAGACCTCGTTCCTCAACGTGATGGGCACGACATCGCTCGGCGTGACGGCGTCCGCAACGGCCAAGGCCGGCGCGCAGACTACGTCGCCCGTGTGCATCCTGCTGGTCAGCACCATCAACGCGCAATCATTGCTGGTGAATTCCGGGGCCCAGCTCAATGCGCCGAGCTGCGAGATCCACGTGCTGTCGACGCAGAGCCCGGCCGCGATGTTCAACGCCACGCTCAACGTCAAGCGCATCTGCATCAAGGGCACCAATATCACCAAGAACGGCGGCGCCACTCCGCCGGCCGAGACCGGCTGCGCGGCGATCTCCGACCCATTTGCCGGCAAGCTGCCCGCCGTCACGGTGGGCGCGTGCACCACCAACAACAAAGTCTATGATCCCGGCTCGGTCACGCTCAGCCCCGGCGTCTATTGCGGCGCGACCAATTTCAACGGCTCCGGCACGCTGACGCTCAATCCGGGCCTCTACGTCATCAAGGGCGGCGCGATGACCTTCAACTCGGGATGGACGGTCACCGGCAGCGGCGTCACCTTCTATCTCGTCGACCAGAACGCGACGCTCACCTTCAACGGCAACGTCAATGCGACGCTGTCGGCGCCGACCAGCGGCACCTACGCCAATATCCTGATGTACGAGCCGAGCGGCCTGTCGACGACGAACCTGCCGATCAACGGCACCAGCAGCTCGTCCTACACCGGCCTGATGTATCTGCCGAGCCGCAACGTCACCATCAACTCGGTCTCGACCATGAGCAGCAACAGCGTCACGATGGTGTTCAACACGCTGATCCTGAACCAGACCAACTGGGCGATCGCGCCCGGCGCGTTGTCGATGTCGGCGGCGAGTGGTCCGGCCGGCACGGCGTTCCTGTCGAGGTAGTTGCCATAGCTGAGCCAATTCTCGTGAGTGCTGTTTCAGCGGCTTGTCGCCGGGACTGACGACCCGGCGAAAAGATATCAGCTCCTCTCTTAGGAGATGAAACGGAGCTGCATCCCGCCACCGATACTGCTTCCCCCTCCCCGTTCTTCACGGCAGAGGGAACGCGGTGTCGCTGGCGGCTGCAGCGTCGTTTCAGCACTGCAGGGACTTCACCAGCTCACCAGAGCCGCTCGCGCCCTGCGTCTCGGCCGCCGCCTCTGCCGACTCCACAAGCCGCCGCCGGCCCGCCCACTCACCTTCGTCGCCACTCCCTCCCCTTGACACCCTCTCCCGTTTCAGATGATGTTACGTTATAACATTGCATAAAGAGGCCGCATGCCCGCTCGCCGGCACCGACCCCTCCCCCTGAAGAGGCTGTTCGATCTCGATGCGCAAACTCCCCGCCACGGTCTTGTCCGGCTTCCTCGGGACTGGGAAGACCACTTTGCTCAACCCCATCCTGAACAACCGCCAGCGACTGAAGGTGGCGCCGCGCCAACGAGGCGGCCTGACCAGCCCGCATCCGAACCGAAAGTCCTCCGGTGCAACGAACCGCGAGACACACGCGCGACAGTCGCCCCTGCTTCGCGTGTGAGAGGGAAGGCGTTATAGCCGCTCCCTGCCCGGCGGAGCCGTCGCGAGACGGCTCCGCCATTTCCTTGATGGCTACGACTTCGACTCGGCGGGATCGCGGTGCACCGGGTCGATCCACAGCACCGTCTCGGGCTTCTCGACCGGCTCGATGTCGATGTTGATCGCGACCGCCTCGCCGTCGCTGCGCACCAGCACGCATTCCAGTACTTCGTCCGGGCTCGCATTGATCTCCTGGTGCGGCACGTAGGGCGGCACGAAGATGAAATCGCCGGGACCGGCCTCCGCGGTGAACTGCAGCCGATCGCCCCAGCGCATCCGCGCCTTGCCCTTCACGACGTAGATCACGCTCTCGAGATGACCGTGATGATGCGCCCCGGTCTTGGCGTCAGGCCTGATCGTGACCGTGCCCGCCCACAATTTCTGCGCTCCGACGCGCGCGAAGTTGATCGCCGCCTTACGGTCCATGCCCGGCGTCGACGGCACGTTGGAATCGAGCTGATTGCCCGGAATGACGCGGACGCCGTCGTGCTTCCAGCGCTCGTCGCCGTGATCGTGGGAATGGCCGTGCGCGTGATCGTGAGAGCCTGACATGATTTCTTCTCGGGATTTCATCTGTTCGAGGGAACCAAGCCATTGTTAGCCGAAATGCCGCAGCGAAGCTATTCGCAGTTCCCCACGAACCTTTCTGCATCGCGTGCGTTGGATCGGTGGAGTTCACACAAACAGCGGAGGACGAAGTCATGGGTGCCACCACCGACAAGATCAAGGGCGTCGCCAACGAGACCATCGGCAAGGCCAAGCAGGGCATCGGCGAAGCCACCGGCTCCGAGCGCCTGCAGGGCGAGGGTGCCGTGCAGGAAATCAAGGGCAAGGGCCAGCAGGCGCTGGGCGATGCCAAGAAGGCGACCAAGGACGCGGTGAACACCGCCGCCGGCGCCGCCAACAAGAATCTCTGAGCAGGATCGGCGCGGTCGCGGAGATCGCGCGAAGACGCTATCAACTACAAGACCGGCCCCTCACGGGGCCGGTCTTTGCATCGTCGTTAGTTGACGAGAGATGGCAACTATCAGCCAGATCATTACAGCGCTCCAGCCGGCGCCCATGAATGCGCCCTCTCCCCTTGTGGGAGAGGGCATGTAGGACAGCGCCACAAGCTCGGTCGGGTGAGGGGTCTCTCTCCATGAGCGTCGCTCGCCGAGAGAAACCCCTCACCCCATTGTGTTCGCGGTTGGGCCCGTGATGCCCTCTCCCACAAGGGGAGAGGGCGCTGTATCGCGCAGCACGCTTGGTTGCCCTCCCGGCATCATTCGCGCGCCTTACTTCACGCCGAGCAGTTCGACGTCGAACATCAGCGTCGCGTTCGGCGGAATCACGCCGCCGGCGCCGCGGGCGCCGTAGCCCAGTTCGGGCGGAATGATCAGGGTACGCTTGCCGCCGACCTTCATGGTGGCAACGCCCTCGTCCCAGCCGGCGATCACGCGCTTCATGCCGATCGGGAATTCGAACGGCTCGTTGCGATCCACCGACGAGTCGAATTTCTTGCCCTTCTGGCCGTTCTCATAGAGCCAGCCCGTATAATGCATCACGCAGGTCTGACCGCGCGTCGGCGTGGCGCCGGTGCCTTCCTTGGTGTCGATGATCTGCAGTCCGGAGGGAGTGGTCATGGTCTTTCCTGTGGGTTTGGCGGAACTGGTCTGTGCCGAGACCGCGCGGGAGCCCAGCAAGACACCGGCCGCGGCCGATGCCGCCGCCATCAGCGCAACTCTTCTGTTCATCGGACGCCGCATGCTCCAGACCGCCTCTGCTCGTTCACGGGAGCCGCGGTTTAGCTCATGCGGGAGCGGCTGACCAGCCCGGCATCGACTTCCGAAAAAAATAATTCACTTGCGTATAATCGGAATTCATGATTATCTCCCCCGCATCCCGCCTCACCGCAGAGCAACTGTGCTGTTGAGGTAGGCCGGCGAACGGCCGGCCTCAAGGCTGGCGCGAGACGCGCCCCCGCCTTCGGC